>JBEAQW010000111.1:0-11070 GCA_041163725.1 Planctomycetota bacterium | reverse complement strand
GGGATGACGAGTGGTCGTCCGCGGCGACGGAGCTCTGACGCGCGTCACTTCGCGCTGACGGGCACCATCGACTCGAGCTGCTTCAGCACATAGGTCATGTACTTCCGCTTGGCGGGCTCGATCTCGAGGCAGTTCAGGATGAGATCGCTCAGCCGCTCGGGGATCTGCGGATTCCATTGCGCGAGCGGAGTGGCCTCGCCGATCGTCGACTCGGGCAGCTGGAAGTCCTTCGGATACTTGCGGTGCACCGTCTGCGGGGCGAACTTGCCGCGGAGCAGGCGATACATGGTGGCGCCGAAGTTGAACACATCCGTCTGCGCCGTGATGGGCTCGATGAACGGCTGCTCTGGCGCGACATAGCCCGGTGTACCCGACATGCGCGGCTTCGTGGAGCCGATCTTCCAGGCCTGGCCGAGGTCGATCACCTTCGTGTGCGCCTCATCCCAGAGGATGTTGTTCGGCTTCATGTCGGCGTGGGCGTAGCCCTTCTCGTGCATCTGGACGAGAGCCGAGGCGACATCGCGGAAGATGGCGACCCATTCGGGGATCGAGAAGCGGGTGTTGCCGCGCTGCAGCAGGTCCTCGAGGCTGGGCGCGTCGATCATCTCCATGACGAGGCCGAGATCGCGTCCCGACTTGCGCAGGAATCCGAAGCCGCCCTCGCCCTTGAGCTCGATGATGTCGCGGATGTTCGGGTGCTTGACCTTGCGGCCGACCTCCCACTCCATGCGGAGCTGGTCGAGGTAGCGGTCCTCCTTCTCACCCTCCGAGATGACATGCTTCATCGCATACTGCGTGTGGTTCTTCCCATCGTCGACGAGATAGACCACGCTGAACGCGCCGTCGCCGAGCCACTTGCGCACGCGGTAGCCGTGCAGCATCTCGCCGGGGTTCTTGCGCGACCGCTTTGCTGCGGGAATGGGCTCGCTCATCGCCGTCCCCCGGGGTGGGAGGCGTCAGCAACAACCGCATGCCGCACGAGCACTGGCGATCGGGTGGAGACAGAAGGACACAGCACCGACATCGACTAGTTCACCGCTGATCGAAGGTGGGAGGCTCCCGTGGAGAAATGACTGAGTCGGGCGCGGGCGCCCTGGGGAACCGAAACCTCGAGGAAGAGAAGATACGCGAAAGCACCGACCTTATTGTTGCGGCCCCTCGACTTTCGCCAAAACGGGACCACCCGTCTCCATGCGGCATTCATCGGCGATCCCGCACGAACTGTTTGCGATTCGCGCCGATTGTCAGCCAAGTGTTCAGCAGGCGTCGGGCGGTCGGAACCGTCGAGGTCGTTCAGGCTTCCGCGAAGTCATCCCGCGCCGCGTAGCCGCCGCTCCGGAGGCGGGCCAGTTGCCGGAGCAGGTCGTTCAGGAGGGTCGAGGCGCCGAACCGGAAGAGGTGCGGGTGGAGCCACTCGGGTCCGAGGGTCTCGTTCACCATCACAAGCTGCGCGATCGCGGCCTTTGCCGACCGGATACCGCCGGCGGGTTTCATTCCGATCCGAACGCCGGTGGAGTGGAACGCGTCGCGGATCGCCTCGAGCATGACGAGGACGACGGGCATGGTCGCCGCAGGCGTGACCTTGCCGGTGGAGGTCTTGATGAAGATGTCCCCGTCCGCGGCGGGGCCGGCGGCGAGCGACGCCTCGATCGCAAGGTCGCTCGCGAAGCGGACGGCGTCGAGCGTCTCGAGTTCCCCGGTCTCGAGGATGACCTTGAGGTGCGCCGGCCCGCAGGCCTCCTTGACCCGAGCGATCTCGTCGGCGACCACCGCGTAGCGGCCTGCGAGGAACGCGCCGCGGCTGATGACCATGTCGATCTCGTGCGCGCCCTCGCCCACGGCGCGGCGCACATCGTCGAGCCGGATGTCGAGCGGGTACTGGCCCGAAGGGAAGCCGGTCGCGACCGAGGCGATGCGCACGCTCGAATCACCGAGGGCTTCGCGCGCGGTCGCGACGAGCGAGGGGTAGACGCAGATCGCGGCGACGGAAGGAACGGGTGCGAGCCCGGCGGCCTCGAGCTGGCGCGACAGGTTCGGCGCGGGTGAGATCGCCTTCCGGCAGAGCGAGCGCACCTTCTCCGGGGAGTCCTTGCCCTCGAGCGTGGTGAGGTCGGTCATCGACACCGCGAGGCGCAGCGCGAAGTCCTTCGACGAGGTCTTGATCGAGCGCTTGCCGAAGCTCTCCGCGCGCCTCGCGGCCATGATCGAGTCGACCGGGCGCCGCGGTGGGAGCGGGATGTCGAGAAGTGCGGTCGAGCCTGTGGATGCCGTCGGAGCCATGCGCGTTCACCCGCCCCGCGCGACGCGGAAGAGCGTGGGCAGGCTTGCTCCGCCGAGCAGGATCATGCGGCGGTCGACCTGGGTCTCGACGCCGTAGACGAGCATCGTCTCGTTGCGGTTGTCGAGCACGTAGAGGACTTCGATGGGCGAGGCGTCGGGGCCTTCGCCGGTGCTCGCGGTGATCGCCGTCACGCCCCCGACGCCCATCGACGCGGTGCCCGCGTAGGCGGTCGGATGCAGTCGGCCGGCCTCGATGATGGCGATGGCCGTGATCGCGATGGCGCTGAATGCGAGGAGGCTCTGCTGAAGTCGCATGGTCGAAGGCTCGCGGTGGAGGTCGTTGCTCAGTTCGAACGGGGACGCGCGAGATCCGCGGCGTCCACCGACAGGTTGCGGTATCCGAGCCCGCGCAGTTGCTTCGACTGCGGATCCCACTGGACGGCGATGACCTCCTGCGTGGTCTCGTCGACGATGTAGACGGCGTGCGTCTCGCTGCCGTTCACCCGACCGGAAGCGGCGGTGTAGGTGCTGCGGGGGCGTGAGAACTGCGCCTGGGCAGGACCCGACAACTCGACCACGGCGAGCGCAGCGAGCGCGATGGCGTTTGCGGCGAGCAGGATGCGCGTGCGGTTCGGGCGATTCATGTCGACGCTCCCTGGACCGGTGGATGGACCGGGCCGGTTCGGTGGAATCAAAGGTCGGTGTGCGTACGCTTCGACGGCAGGAGCGAGACGCTCACGATGATGCCGAAGAGCACGGCCGCGATGAAGTAGCCGATGAGCGGGCTGGTGCTCGGGGTGAACACCACCTCCGGCGGCGGCTCGATCTGCGCGTGGGCGGCAGCGGCGAGCGCGAGCGGAGCGGTGAGGAGCACGGCGCGGGAAAGTGAACGCATGACGGGGAGGATACGGCAGCGGCGCGCGCGGCGCGAGGTGTTCGCGCGCGATCACGCCTCTCCGGTGAGAACGAGCCGATCTTCCTGCTCCGAAGCCCTCGCGAACGCATGCTCGTGGTCGTGGTCGAGCGCGATGCGCCAGCCCTCGCGGGATGCACGCCCGAGAATCTCGCGCTTCGAGAGCATCGATTCGTACGCCATCATGTCGTAGCCGAGGCTGGCTGCGGGATGCGCGTGGTGCACGGTCGGGCAGGCGTCGCCCGCGTAGAGGATGCGCCCGCCCGGTGCGTCGAGCAGGATCGACTGGTGGCCCCAGGTATGCCCGGCGGTTGGGAGCAGCTCGATTCCCGCGAGCGGCGTGCATGCGCCGTCGTGGAGCTCGATCTGCCTCGACACGGGATCGAGATGCGATCGGAGGTATGTGCGCGTCATCGTGCTCCGGTTCGAGAGCGCGTCGGTCCACTCCTGGCGCTGCACATGGATGCGCGCGTTCGCGAACACGCTCTCGGTGCCGACCGCCGCCGCCCGCGTGAGCCCGGCGGCGTGGTCGAAGTGGAGATGGGTGAGGACGACATGCGCGATCTCACGCGGATCGACGCCGAGTTCGGCGAGTGCATCGATCGCGGTGCGCTCCTCGAGTCCGTACATCGCACGCTCGCGTTCGTTCCACTTGTCGCCGTAGCCGGCCTCGACGAGCACGAGCCCGTCGCGCGACTCGACGAGCAGCGAACGCGTCGCGAGCGGGATGCGGTTGTGCGCATCGGCCTCGATCCACTTCGACCAGATCGTCTTGGGAATGAGGCCGAACATGCCGCCGCCGTCGAGTCGGAATGCGCCGGTGCGGAGCGGTTCGACGCGGAGAATGGGGTGCGGGTCTGCGCCGTTTCGTCGCTCGTCGTGCGGCATGGCGCGATGGTACGCGGCGACTCAGAGGAACGCGTGGACGACCTCGAAGAGGATCAGCAGGATGATGATCCACTCGAGCGTCTCGCTGCGGTACTGCGCCTGGCGTGCGGCGAGGCGCTCGTTGATCGAGTCGAGGGTGGCGAGCTTGCGCTCGATGCTGCGGTGCCAGTCCTCGAGCCGCAGGCAGCGTGACGCGGAGCGCTGCACGCGCGCGAGATGCTGGTCGCCGAAGAGCTTGAGCGCGTTCGAGACGCCGTCGAAGAGCTGTGCGCCGTCGAGTTCGAGCCCGCTCACGAGCCGGAGGTGCGCGCGCAGCTGGAGCCTCTTGAACAGCGAGCGCTCGTTGACCATGTTCCACACGAGGTCGAGGCCGCGATCGAGCGACGCGTCGAGATGCTTGAGCTCGACGAGCTGCACATTCGCGAGCTCGAGCACCGCGAGCGTGGCCGCGGGCTCCTCGTCGACGACGACCGCGGCGGCCCAGTCGGTGAGCACGAGGTCGCGCGGGCTGTAGCGGATCGGATTCGCGACGGCGTCGGACACCTCCTCGTCGGAGAGCGGTCGGTCCTCGAGCGAGAGCAGCGCCGCGAGGCGTTCCGCGCCGAAGGACTCGACGGAGATCGACCGTTCCGTCGGGCATGCGCGCGGATCGATCACGAACACGACATAGTCCTCGACGGGCGCGGTGCCGGCGTCGGTCGATGGCCGCGCGACCGCATCGCCGAGCATCGACAGGATTTCGCCGAGGGCGCGTCGGGCGTCGGCGAGCAGGGCTGCGTTCGCCCAGAGTTCCGCCGCCAGCGGGCGCAGTCCATCGGGCGACGCGGCGAAGCCGATGCGATAGGCGATCGAGATGGCGCCGAAGTCGTGGATCGTGGCTTCGATGACGGCTTCGGTCGAGAAGTCGCCGATGGGCATCGAGCCGCGCGCGAGCGCGACGACGAGCGGCTTCACCGCGAAGTCGATCTCGACGGGAAGGCGTCGCGCGCTCGGAAGCGGCTTGCGCTGGCTCTCGGGGATGCGCGCCGCGGCCCTCGCGAGGTCGACCGACGCGCCCGCCTCGAAGGCGAACATCACGCGGCACTCACCTGTCACGCGATCGATCGCCATGTTCCGCCTTTCCGGGACGCCTACTCCTCAACATAGATCGTCGTCTGCCGGACGGCGATGGGAGTCATCCCCACCTCCGCAGCCCGGCGGAACTCGAAGGTCACCCGCGTCCGACCCGGCGTGCGGGCCGTGAAGTTGATGTTGCGCATGTAGAGGCTTCCAGCGTCGGTTGAGCCGCGGATGGGCCGGTCGCGCTTGTCGGTGATCTCGACCACCGTGCGGTCGAACCTGGTCGCGATCCACTCGTTCGGCGTACCCGAGGCGTACGGAAGCTCGGCGACGAAGGTCTGGCCGACCTTGAGGCGCACGCCGGTCACGCCGGTCACGCCATCGATCGACGGCTCGCCCGCGCAGCGGTCGCCGTAGAAGCCGAGCGGCGTCACGCGCTCGGGGTCGAGCCCGGTCTCGGATGCCTCGTCCGGGTCCGCGTTCGGCGCGTTCACGCACGCAGGGGACAGCAGCGCGACTCCACAGAAGACCGTCAGCAGGGGGAGGTGGTTCATTCGCATGGCGCACCCCGTATCGACGCCGCCCGAGGGTTGGAATCAACCTTTTTTCGCGGTGACTCAGGAGAGAAGCGTCTCGGGATCCTCGAGCAGCTTGACCACCGTGTTCAGGAACCTCGCGCCTTCGGCGCCGTCGACGACGCGGTGGTCGCACGACAGCGAGAGCGGCAGCACGAGACCCGCATAGAACTTGCCGTCCTTCACGCAGACGCGCTCCTTGGCGCGGCCGGCGGCGAGGATGGCCACCTCGGGGTAGTTGATGACGGGCGTGGCGAACATGCCGCCGTAGCTGCCGACATTCGAGATCGTGAAGCTGCCGCCGAGCGACTCCTCGCGGCCGATCGTGCGGTCCTTGCACTTCGCCGCGAGCGACTTGACGGCCTGCGCAAGCTGCACGGGCGCCATCGCGCCGGCGTTCCGGATCACGGGCACCATGAGGCCGGCGTCGGTGTCGACCGCACAGCCGAGGTTGACGGCGCCCTTGAGCAGGATCTCGCCCTTCGCGTCGTCGACGACGGCGTTCAGCGACGGGTGCTTCTTCAGCGCGCGGCAGATCGCCGTCATGATGAAGGGAAGCATCGAGAGCTTCTCGCCGACGACCTTCGAGTACTCCTTCCGCTTGGCGTCGAGCGCCGTGACATCGGCCTCGTCGACGACGGTGAAGTGCACGGCGGTCTGCACGCTGCGCGAGAGCGCCTCGGCGATCTTCCGGCGCACGCCGCGGAACGGAACGCGCTGCGCGATGTCGCCCTGGTCGATGTAGACGGAACCGGGCGCGATCGTGGCGGCCTTCGGCGCGAACGCCGCGGGCGCCGACGCGACCGCAGCGCCACCCTCGGCGAAGGCGGCGACATCGCTCGCGGTCACGCGTCCACCGCGTCCGGTCGCGGGAACCTTGTGGATGTCGACGCCGAACTTCCGCGCGAGTCCGCGGACGGCGGGGGTCGCGAGCGCCTTGCCCTCGCGTACGACGGTCGCTGCCTCGGGCGCGCGGCGCGCGAAGCGATCGCTCACCGTGAGCGTGCCGGACATGGTGCCGACCACGGTGCCCTGGTCACCCGATGCGGCGGCTTCGGCACCTGCGGCGATCTGGCTCGACATGCAGGCGTTGCCGTTCGTCGCCGCTGCAGCCGCGGGGGCCTTCGCGGCAACCTTCGCCGCGCCGTAGCGGACGAGCGTCGCACCGACCTTGATGATGTCGCCCGGCTTGCCGCAGAGCTCGCTCACCGTTCCCGCCCAGGGCGAGGGGACCTCGACCAGCGCCTTGTCGGTCTGCATCTCCGCGAGGGTCTGCGACTCCTTGATCTGCTGGCCGGGTTCGACCTTCCACGAGATCAGCTCGGCCTCGGCGAGGCCTTCGCCGAGATCGGGGAGGAGGAAGTGACTCTTGTCCGCGGGTTGCTTGACGCCGGCCATGGTGATTCCTTCCGAACGGGCTCTGTTGTACCACAGGCTGCCGTGCACTCGGACGGTCAGGGTAGGCTGTGCGCCGCGTTCGCGCCAACCCGAACGGAGCCCACCATGCACGAAACCGCCGAGAACACCGCGGAGTTCATTGAGAATCTCGACTGGCGACTGCCGTACGACGCGCGTCGTCCCGCGGTCTGCGGCTCGATGGCGGTCGCGACGAGCCAGCCCCTCGCGGCGCAGGCGGGGCTCGAGGTGATGCGTCGCGGCGGAAACGCGGCCGATGCCGCGGTCGCGACGGCGGCGGCGATGACGGTGCTCGAACCGACGACGAACGGAATCGGGGGCGATGCGTTCGCGCTCGGCATCTTCGGGGGCGAAGTCGTCGGACTGAATGCGTCCGGCCGCGCGCCTGCTCGGCAGCTGCGCAGCGCGTTCGACGGTGAACCGGGTATGCCGCGCCGTGGCTGGGGACCGGTCACGGTGCCTGGCGCGGTCTCGGGATGGGTCGCGCTGTGGAAGCGTTTCGGACGCCTGCCGTTCGCCGATCTCATGGAGCCCGCGGTGCGGTTTGCGCGCGACGGCTATCTGGTCGCGCCGCGCACGGCGGACCTCTGGAAGCGCGCGTATCCGGCGCTGTCGCGCTACGACGAATGGAAGCGCGTGTTCGCGCCGGAGGGCCGCGCGCCGCGCGCGGCGGAGCGCATCGTGCTCGCCGATCACGCGCGCACGCTCGAGTCGATCGGCCGCACCGAGGGCGACGCGTTCTACACGGGCGAACTCGCGAAGCGGATCGCGGATGCCGCGCGCGCCGATGGCGCATTCCTCGACGAGCAGGATCTCGCGGCGCACGAGGCGCGGTGGGTGACGCCGCTCGAGTCGCCCTTCGGCGCGTCGACGATGCTGGCGATTCCGCCGAACGGCCAGGGCATCGCCGCGCAGATCGCGCGCGGAATCCTCGAGGCCGCGAAGGCGAATCCACGCTTCGCCGAACTCTCGCCCGATTGCGCCGACAGCGTGCATCTCGCCGCCGAGGCGATGAAGCTCGCGTTCCGCACCGTGCATCGCGAGGTCGGCGATCCGGCGGCGATGCGGATGACGCCCGCGCAGATGCTCGCGCGCGGATTCCTCGAGGAACTCGCCGCGGAGATCGATCCCGCGAAGGCGCAGGACTTCGCGCACGGACCGCCGAAGACAGGCGGCACGATCCTGCTCTGCACCGCCGACGCCGAGGGCAACATGGTGTCGTTCATCCAGTCGAACTACGAGGGCTGGGGCTCGGGCATCGTCATTCCGGGAACGGGCATCGCCATGCAGAACCGTGGCGCGTGCTTCACGCTCGAGAAGGGGCATGTGAACGAGTACGCGCCTGGCAAGCTGCCGTACCACACGATCATTCCCGGCATGCTCGTCGCGCGCGACGCTGCCGGTGCCGCGTCGCCGCATGTCGCCTTCGGGTGCATGGGCGGCTACATGCAGCCGCAGGGCCAGCTGCAGATCGCATCGCGGCTCGAGGATCACCGCGCGAATCCACAGGCCGCGCTCGATGCACCGCGTTGGCAGGTCAGCGATGGCCTGAAGCTCGATGTCGAGCCGGGCTTCGATCAGGCGGTGCTCGACGAACTCGCGCGCCGGGGCCACGCCGTCAAGGTCGCGGGCGAGAAGTCGATCTCGTTCGGGCGGGCGCAGTGCATCCAGCGCGTCGCGCACGGCTACATCGCCGCGAGCGACATGCGCGGCGATGCGCAGGCCGTGGTGGGCTGAACCGGGCGCCCGATGCGGTCCCGCGGCCGCGTCGTCACTTCGAGCGTGAGAACTGCACCGAGACCGTGCCGCCGCGGTCGACCTCGAGGGTGAAGGCGCCGTTTGCGCCCGGTTGCGCGCCTCGCAGCGACCATCCCGCGGGAGGTCGGACATCGATCGTGTCGCGATCGGGCGCGGAGATCTCGACGCGGATCGACTCGGGGGTCCAGGCGAGATGCTCGATCGTCGCCCTACCGCGCGCACGAAGCCCCTTCACCGAACCACTCATCCAGTCCGGAGGAAGCGCGGGAAGGAGATCGATGATGTAGCGCGGCGCGCGTCCGGGCGCGAACGCTTCGTCCGCCGGTTCGTGCGACTGGAGCAGCGCCTCGGCGATGCCCGCGGTTCCACCGAAGTTTCCGTCGATCTGGAACGGCGGATGGTCGTCGAAGAGGTTGGGCAGCGTCGACTTCGCGAGCAGCGCCCGGATGTGCTCCTGCACGGCCTCGCCCACACCGAGACGCGCGAAGAAGTTGATGAGCCACGCACGGCTCCAGCCCGTGTGTCCGCCGCCGTTGGCGAGCCGGAAGTCGAGGCTCTTCCTCGCGGCGACGAGGAACTCCGGCGAGCGCGTGCGCGTGAACTGCGCGCCCGGATGCAGGCCGTACAGGTGCGAGATGTGCCTGTGACCAGGCTCGGCCTCGCCGAACGGACGCGACCACTCCATCAGCCGGCCATCCGCTCCGATCTTCGGCATCGCGAGCTTCTCGCGCGCCGCTCGCGTGGCGGCCACGAGCGGATCGTCGGACTTCCCGAGGACCGTCGCCGCATCGATCAGGTTCGTGAACACATCCCACACGATCTCCTGGTCCATCGCGTTGCCCATACCGATGTTCGCCTTCTGTCCATCGGCCGTGACGAAGGTGTTCTCCGGTGACGAACTCGGGCCACAGACGAGCTTGCCCGATTCGGGATCGGTGCAGAGGTACTCGAGGTAGAACTCGGTCGCGCCGCGGAGCATCGGCCACGCGCGGTTCTCGAGGAACGCCGTGTCGCCCGTGAACGCGAAGTGATCCCAGAAGTGCCGCGTGAGCCAGCCGCCACCGTGCGGCCACATGCCCCAGACCGTCAGGCCGATCGGCTCGGTGAACGCCCAGGCGTCGCTCGTGTGGTGCGCGACGAATCCGCGCGCGCCGTACAGCTGCCGCGCCGTCTGCCGTCCGTTCTCCGCGATGCGTTCGGAGAAGTCGAACAGCGGCTCGTGGAACTCCGACAGGTTCGCGACCTCCGCGGGCCAGTAGTTCATCTGGATGTTGATGTTGATGTGGTAGTCGGCGTTCCAGGGCGCCTCGAGGTGGTTGTTCCACAGGCCCTGCAGGTTCGCGGGCATCGTTCCCGGCCGCGAGCAGGATGCGAGCAGGTAGCGCCCGTACTGGAAGTAGAGCGCGATGAGCGCGGGATCCTCCGCGCCCTTGCGGAACTCGGCGAGACGCACATCGGTCGGCTTCTTCGCCTGCGCATTCGTGCCGAGATCGAGCGCGACCCGCGACATGACGGGGGCGAACGATGCGAGGTGTCGCGCGAGAAGTTCGTCGAACGGGCGGTCGATCGCGGCGCGCGCGATGTTCTTGACGGTCTCCCTCGGGTCCGCCAGTCGGATCCGCGGGTCGATGTATGCGCGGAAATCGGTCGCGCCTGCGATGACCACGGTGTAGGCGCGCGTCTCGCGCCCGACGCCGGGCGTGCCCTCGACCTTCCCGAGCGTCGCCGCGGGCTTGCGCGCGATCTCGCGCGTCGCCGGCTCCGCTTCGTCGCAGCGCATCGCCGCGCACCCCGCGAAGCGCACGCCCGGATGCTCGCCATTGACGGCCGTGCCGTACATGGTGTGGAGCTCGATCGCGCGGCGCGTCGAGACGCCGTCGATCGTCCGTTCCGATTCGTCGTGCGCGACATCGGTGCCGCCGTCGCGCAGATCGTCGCGACCCGCCGCGAGCGCCGCGATCAGGGGCTTCTCGCCGAGCGCCTCCCAGCGCACGACGATCACCTGATCCGGTTCGCTTGCGAACACGCGAGAGCGGAAGCGGGAGCCACCCGCGCTGAACTCGGTGGTCGCGATCCCCGTCGCGAGATCGAGCGACCGGCGGAGGTCGGTCACCTCGCCGAGTTCATCCGTCCAGCGGGAGCCCACGGTGAAGAGCGTCTGGTGGCTGCGCACGAGTCGCT
>JBEAQW010000110.1:0-3558 GCA_041163725.1 Planctomycetota bacterium | reverse complement strand
CGGCGGAGTGGCGAGTCTGGCAAGCGCGATTCGGATGCGGTGGAGCCTGAAGCGCCGGTGGTGCTCGGACTCCGCCGCAGTGCGGCGGAGTGGCGAGTCTGGCAAGCGCGATTCGGATGCGGTGGAGCCTGAAGCGCCGGTGGTGCTCGGACTCCGCCGCAGTGCGGCGGAGTGGCGAGTCCGGCAAGCGCCATACGGACGCGGGACGGGAAGCAAAGCGGGCCCGACCGGAGTCGGGCCCGCGTGGGATCTGTATGTCACGCGCTCGCTGAAATCACCAGCGCGGCGTGCTTGGCGGGGCAGACGGAGCCTCGGGGCCGCCCGGCACGACACCCTGCGTGTAGAGCTGCATGTCGCGCAGGTCGACCCAGCCGTCGAGGTTGATGTCGGCGACCGCGAGGTGGCCGAGGCCCGCGCGGCGCAGGTCCTTCACGCTCACACGGGTCAGCGGCGTGCGGGGTGCATCGAAGGCGCCGCAGGTGTCGCCGACTTCGAGGAAGTGCAACGCGATGTAGGTGAAGTCGTTGTTGTTCACCACCGTGTCGCCGTTGAAGTTCGACCGGGCGTCTACCGCCTTGCCCGCACCGCGATCGCCGATGAAGAGCGCGTAGTCGAGGATGTCGACCACATCGTCGTCGTTCGAGTCGCCCTGGAGGAGCGTGAACGACGCCGAGTAGCGACGGTTGACGACGCTCGCCGCCGCGCCATCGGTGATGGAGTGCGCGACATCCTTCGTTCCGATGCAGTCGTACGACGAAGCGACCGGAACCTGGATACCTGAGATCGAGCCACTCGCGCCGGTCAGCGCAAGCGCATGCACCGAGGACTGCAGGCCCGCGGTCACACGGACCTGCCGGGTCGATGTGCCCTGGATCACGCCCACATAGGCGATGTCGACATCGAGGAGTTGGAACGGCTCCACCGTCACCTCGGCCGTGGCCGAGACCAGGTTCCCGACCTCGTCGAGCGAGGACCAGACGACCGTGGTGGTTCCGACTGGGAACATTCCGTCGGCAGGCTAGTTCGATCCCGTCGACAGATCGGGATAGGTCACGCCGATCGCCACGGTCGTCGCACCGTCGCAATCGTCGAGCGCCGTCACCATCGGATCGGCGACGAAACTACCCATCGTGGTCCCGGCGTCCGAAGCGACCGTCGCGTCGGACGGCACGCCGGCGAGCACCGGAGCCACGGAGTCGAACCGCACCGACGGGATCAGCCCGTAGATCGCGGCAACCGGAGTTCCGCCGAGCTCGGTGAACTGGGTGGTGAACGCGCCGAGATCGCCGAAGGCGAGATACGCATCGGTCGCGCAGACCGTCGGTCCCTCGAGCACCAGGAAGGTGAGATCGAACAGATCGCTCGCCGCGCTCATGCCGGGCTGTGCTCCCTCGATCGAGATCGCATAGCGCAGCGTGCCGAGCGTGTTGTCGATCTCCTCGGCCGTCTCGAGCGCGAACGGACCGCCCGCGACGGGCGTGGCCGAAAGGAGCGTGAGTCGCGTGGGATCGAACTGCATCGTGACCTGGACGCTCGCGAGCGTGGTCGTCGGCGCGGTGGCGATGGCGCGGAGCGTCATCGTCTCCCCGGCGGCATAGCCCGTCGCGTCGGCGACGAACGAGATCACCGGCGCCGTCTCGTCGCAATCCGCGACTCCATTCTCGTTGTAGTCGCTGTCGAGCACGCCGCAGCCGCACGCGCCAGGATCGGTCTTGAGCGGATCGTTCGGGCAGAGATCGTCGCAGTCGACGGTGCCATCACCGTCCGAATCCGCGTCGGCCACGCCGCAGCCGCAGGTGCCGGGCGAGGTCTTGTTCGGATCGTTCGGGCAACCGTCGAAGCAGTCGAGCGTGCCGTCGCCGTCGCTGTCTGCATCCGCGACACCGCAACCGCACGCGCCCGGCTCGATCTTGTCCGGATCCGACGGGCAGTTGTCGCTGGTATCAGCGGAGTAGCCAGCCGGCGCAGTGATCGAACAGAAGGCGGCACCGGCGTTCGGATCACCCGCGCCGTCGTTGTCGAGATCGGCGTAGTAGGTGATCGGAGCGGTCAGCGCGCCCTCGGTCGGACAGCCGTCGTTCGCGTTCGCGACATAGCCCGCAGGCTGCACGCAGCGAGCGAGCGAGTCGGCCGGATCGCCCGCGCCGTCCATGTCGAAGTCGGCATAGAAGGTCGTGGGATCGATCGCCTCGCTCTCCGCCGTCGAACCGTCGCAGTCGTTGTCGACGGCAAGGTCGGCGCAGGTCTCGAGCGCGAAGGGATAGACGGCATCCGACGAATCATCGCAGTCCTCGGCGTTCGTCACGCTTCCGTCGATCGGAGAGCACGACTGGGTCGGAGAACCCGCACCGAAGCCGTCCTGGTCGCCGTCCACGAAGTAGGCGACGCTGTCGGACGCTTCGCTGTCCGCGTTCGCCTCGCCATCGCAGTCATTGTCGACGCCATCGTTGGCGCAGAGTTCCTGCGCTCCCGGACGGACATCCGCGGAGGAATCATCGCAGTCGACATCCGCGGTGTAGCACGCATCCTCGTAGAAGCCGTCGGTGTCGCCGTCGGTGGTATCGCAGTACGGGTTCGTACCGCCGTTCGCCGCCTCGATGGCGGCGATGGCATCGTCGACCGCCTGAATCTGCTCGGCGCTCATGCCGTCGGTGTTGAACTGGATGGTCGCGTCGCTTTCGGCGAGCGAGCCCGTGATCTCCGCGATCTCCGCCGCGCTCAGCGAGGAATCCACCACCGCCACGCCCGTGATCGTCACGGCACCCGAGCCGGAGACAGCTGCCGAGAGCTGCCCACCCGACATACCCGTCGCGACCACGGTGGTCTCGCCGGCGGGCGCCTTCGAAACGAGCGACGCGATGTCGGTCGCATCAAGCGAGGAGGTCACCGTGAGGTTCACGACGGAATCGACCGCGCCGATGTCCGCGGCGGCCGCCTGGAGCTGGCCGTCGGACATGCCGAGGGCGTCGACCGTGACCGTCGCACCGCCGACGAAGCCGACGCCGGTGTCGACGAGTCCGAGCACGATGGCGATCCGGCCCTCGGAGAGACCGCTGTCGACCGTGAAGGTTCCGAACAGGCCTCCCGGAGCGATCGCCGAAGCGCCGTCCGCGACGGCGGCGAGCTGCGCTGCCGACATGCCCGTACCGTCGACCTCAACGCCCGAAGCACCCGCGAGGAACGCGGCCAGCTGCTCCGGCGTCAGGGTGGCGTCCGCCACCGAGCGCGCCGGATCACAGGCGAAGGCATCGTTCGCGTCGGGGACGAGATCGTTGTCGTCGTCGAGATCGCACGCATCACCCTCGGGATCGCCGTCGCAGTTCGCCTGATCGGCGTTCGAGACGGACGGACAGTTGTCGTTGTTGGTCGCAACGCCGCAGGCTGCGAACGGTCCGGAGCCGATGCCGTCGCCGTCGATGTCGGCGTAGAGCAGCGCGGTGTCGTCGCAGTCCGTGTTGTTGGTCACGAATCCGCTGGGCGCCACGCCCGTGCAGTTCGAGAGCGACACGAACGGATCGCCGAAGCCGTCGCCATCCTCATCGCGGTAGAAGAAGAAGG
>JBEAQW010000109.1:0-2732 GCA_041163725.1 Planctomycetota bacterium | reverse complement strand
CCACCCCGCGCTTCCGAGTCCGAAGCCGGCGATGAGGACGAGGACGGCGACGACGAGGACGATTCGCGCCCTGAAGGTCATGCACAGCATGGCGGCCAGCAGCAGCCGCCCGCGCCTCCTCCGTTCGAGTGCGCCGGAGTGCTCGAGTGGACGGGCAACGCCGAGGGCCGCCTCCGTCAGTTCGGCGACGGCTTCATCGAATCGCCGAACGATCCGTGGCTTCCGCTCGCGCTCGCCGAGCAGTATCCGCTGCGTCACGCGCAGCGGATCGTGGCGGAGGCCGTGCTGAAGCGGCCGAAGCGCAAGCGCCGCGGCCCGAAGCAGGCGCGTCCGACCGTCACGCGCATCCTGTCGATCGAAGGCGTGCCTCCCGAGGAGTATGCGACGCGCAAGTCGTTCGCGGAGTTCACCGCGCTCGACCCGCAGCCGCGCATCTCGCTCGAGTACAAGGGCTGCCCGCCCTCGTGCCGGCTGATCGACCTCTTCTGCCCGATCGGATTCGGCACACGCGGCCTCATCGTCGCGCCGCCGAAGGCCGGCAAGACGATGCTTCTCCAGAACATCGCCTACGGCATCAAGCACAACCACCCCGAGATCGAGCTCGTCGCGCTCCTCATCGACGAGCGCCCCGAGGAGGTCACGGACTTCAAGCGCAATGTGCCCGCGCATGTGCTTGCGAGCTCCAACGACCAGGATCTCGACCGCCACCTCGCGCTCGGCATCCTCGCGATCGAGCGTGCCAAGCGCATGGTCGAGGCGGGGCGCGATGTCGTGGTGCTCCTCGACTCGCTCACGCGCCTCGGACGCGCGTTCAACAACAGCAAGCGCTACGGCTCGTCGGGCCGGACGATGTCGGGCGGACTCGACTCGCGCGCGCTCGAGGTCCCGAAGCAGCTCTTCGGCGCCGCGCGCAAGTGCGAGGAGGGCGGCTCGCTCACCATCATCGCCACCTGCCTCGTCGACACCGGTTCGCGCGCGGACCAGATGATCTTCGAGGAGTTCAAGGGCACGGGCAACATGGAGCTCATCCTCGACCGATCGATCGCGGAGAAGCGGCTCTTCCCGGCGATCAACCTCGCGGCGAGCGGCACGCGCAAGGAGCATCTGCTCATGCCGGACCGTGAATTCAAGACGGTCACGGCGCTCCGTCGCCGCCTGCTCGCGGTTCCGCCGCATGCGCAGATCGAGCAGCTGCTCGCGGCCTGCCAGCGATTCGAGACCAACGAGCAGATGGTCGGCGGTGCGAGCTGACGCGATGCCCGACGCGCCGGTTCCGATCGATGTCGTTCCCGAGGATCCGCGCCTCGACCACTTCCGCGGAGTGCGAGACCGCGAGCTGCGCGGCACGCTTGGACTCCACGCGATCGAGAGCGAGCGCGTGGTCCGGCGGTTCCTGACGGCGGCGTTGCGCCGCCGGACCGTTCCGATCCCACCCGTCCTCGAACCCTGCGCGCTCCTGGTCACGCCCGATGCGTGCGAACGCCTCGCCGACATCACGGCGCACTTTCCAGCGCTCGCGATCTACCGCTGCGATGGCGAGCGCGCCCTCCACGAGATCACCGGCTACACGATGCATTCGGGCGCGATCGCGCTCGGTGTCCGCCACGAGGATGGATCCGTCGGCGAGCTCGCCGCGTGCCTCGCCCTCGGAACGCCTCCGGCACGCGATGTGCTCGTCGCCCTCGACGGGGTGACGCAGACCGACAATGTCGGCGCGATCTTCAGGAATGCCGCGAGTTTCGGCGCGCGTGGCGTCATCCTCTCGCCGCGTGCAAGCGATCCGTTCCTCCGAAAGACGCTGCGCGTCTCGATGGGACGGGCCGTGAACCTGCCGTGGGCCCGTGCGCGCGCCGACGAGTGGCCACTCTGCCTCGATCGGCTGCGCCGCGAGCACGGCTACGCGATCGTCGCGGGCGAGGACACCCCGAACGCGGTGGAGCTCGCGTCGTTCACGCCGCCCGCGAAGTCGATCGTCGTGTTCGGCGCCGAGCAGGACGGCGTGTCGAAGGCGGTGCTCGACCTCGCGGACGCCACGGTGCGCATTCCCATGAGCGACCTCGGCGGATCGCTCGCGGACGATCCACCGAGCCTCAATGTCTCGATCGCCAGTGCGGTGATCCTGCATCACCTGATGGCCTGACTGCAACGGTGGCCGAACAGGCCGCACGAACGGAACGCGTTCGTCATGGAAGCGCGGCGATATCGACACCGCCGCTTGCGCGACGACCCGTCGAATCCGAGGGTTGTCGCGCCGCGGAATCACGACCGTCAGCGCACGAGACGACTGGCCAGCGGCCCCTCTGAACGCACACGGCCCCCGAAACCGGGGGCCGTGGCGTTTGATGGATTTCTAACGGGGCGTTCGACGCCTCACCGTCGGGCCGTTCAGACGCCCCGGGCCGCGGAGGGCGACTCGCTCGACGGCGACTCGCTCGACGGCGACTCCGTCTTCGCACCGCTCTCCTCGCGCACGCGCTCGATGCGCGCGCCGAGCACATTCAGCTGCTCCTCCATGCGCGTGTAGCCGCGGTCGAGGTGGTAGATGCGGGAGACATTCGTCTCGCCCTCGGCCACGAGGCCCGCGAGCACGAGGCACGCGCTCGCGCGGAGATCGCTCGCCATGACCGGCGCACCGCGCAGCGGCGCACCGCCCGTCACGACGCAGGTCGGACCCTGCCGATGAATCTGCGCGCCCATGCGGGCGAGCTCCGAGACATGCATGAAGCGCTCGG
>JBEAQW010000108.1:0-6232 GCA_041163725.1 Planctomycetota bacterium | reverse complement strand
CACGGCGGCGGCAGCCATGACACCTCGACTCGCGAATTGGACGCTTCCACTGCGATCCGCCCGCGATATCTTGGACCCATGCAGCAGAATCGGCTCCAGGGCCGCCGCGCGTTCATCGCGTCGACGGCGATCGGCACCCTCGGCGCACTGGCGGCACGCAGCCCGGCGTCGCAAGGCCCCTGGGAAAGCGCGCTTCGCCTCGACCCTCCCGGAACCGAGGCGCCCCCGGTCCGCATCGCGGTCGTCGGCGTACGCGGCCGCGGCTGGGAGCATGTCAACGCCTTCGCGCGGCTGCCCGGAGTGCGCGTGACCGCGCTCTGCGATGTCGACTCGGAAGTCCTCGCGCGTCGCGCGGCCGAGTGCGCCACGGGCGATCGCAACCGCACGCCGTTCGAGGTCGCCACCACACGCGACATCCGCACGCTGCTCTCGCGCGACGACATCGACGCCGTCTCGATCGCCACGCCGAACCACACGCACGCGATGCTCGCATGCTGGGCGCTCGAGGCCGGCAAGCATGTCTATGTCGAGAAGCCCGTGTCGCAGGTGGTCGACGAGGGCGCGCGGATCGTCGAGGCCGCGAACCTCGCCAAGCGGATCTGCGCCACCGGCACGCAGGCCCGCAGCTCGCAGGCGGTCCGCGCCGCCATCGCCCACATCCATGCGGGCGGCATCGGACCCGTGCTCTGCTCGCGCGGCCTCTGCTACAAGCCGCGCAAGTCGATCGGCAAGGTCGACGGGCCGCGCTTTCCACCCGAGAGCGTCGACTACGACCGCTGGCTCGGTCCGGTCGCATACCAACCGCTCCGTCGCGCGCAGCTCCATTACGACTGGCACTGGGATCTCGCGACCGGGAACGGCGATCTCGGCAACCAGGGCATCCACCAGATGGACATCGCGCGCTGGGCGCTCGGCTGGAGCGAGTACCCCGAGTCGACGCTCTCGTACGGCGCACGGCTCGGATACGACGACGACGGCAACTCCCCGAACACCCAGGTCGTGCAGCACCGCATCGGTGATCGCGTACTCGTGTTCGAGGTGCGCGGCCTCCCGCGCACCAAGGCGGAGCAGACCGCGGAGTGGCGGATGGACCGTCTCGACGGCATCGACATCGGGAACATCGTGTACGGCGAGCACGGCACGGTGAGGATCTCGAACAGCTACACCTGGGCCGGGCACTACGACCTCGCGGGCGAACTCGTGACCGAGTGGAAGGGTGGCGGCGACCACTTCGCGAACTTCGTCGACGCCGTCCGCGCGAACGACGCGAGCCTCCTCAACGCCTCGATCAACGAGGGCCACCTCTCGTCGGCGTACTGCCACCTCGGGATCGTCGCCCATCTGCGCGGCGAGCCTTCCGCGGATGAGACGATCGAGTCGCTGGATGCGATCGAACCGCAGTTCGCGGAGGCGGTCGCCCGCATGCGCATCCACCTCGAGGCCAACGGCATCGACCTGCGAAAGGTCCGGCTACCGCTCGGCCGCTGCAACCCGCGCGCGCTCGACGAGGCCGCACGCGAACTCTGCGTCCGCCGCTGCAGGATTCCATATGTGTTCTGAACCGCGTCTCCCGCAGTTCACCCGACGCATGTTCATCGCGTCGGGCGCGCTCGCCCTCGCCGCCGGCCCTGCGCAACTCGCCGCCGCCCTGCGCTCCGCAGCGCCCGGCGCAGGAATCCGCTACGGCATGGTGACCTATCTCTGGGGCAAGGACATTCCGCTCGACGACCTGCTCATGGCGTGCGCCGACGCGGGACTCGAAGGTGTCGAGCTGCGCACCGGACACGCGCACGGCGTGGAGCCCGCGCTCGACGCCGCGGCGCGCAGGAACATCCGCGCACGCTTCTCGCGATCGCCCGTCGCACTCGTCGGGCTCGGGAGCGACGAGCGCTTCGACTCGCCCGACTCATCGCGGCTCGCCGCGTCGATCGCAGCCACGCGCGCATTCCTCGAGCTTTCGGCCGATGTCGGGGGCTCAGGCGTCAAGGTCAAGCCCGACAGCTTCCATCAGGGCGTCGATCGCAACACCACCATCGCGCAGATCGGCCGCGCCCTCGACGAACTCGCTCCGGTCGCCGAGAAGCTCGGCCAGGAGATTCGACTCGAGGTCCACGGTGGCTGCGCCGATCCCTCCATCATCGCGCGCATCATGGAGTACACCGAATCCCCCTCCGTGCGGATCTGCTGGAACTCGAATCCCCAGGATCTCCGCGGGAAGGGGCTGCACGCGCACTTCGCGCTGTTGCGACCGAAGTTCGGACGCACCATGCATGTGCCCGTGACCGCGAACGCCGACTATCCGCTCGCGGACCTCGTGGATCTCGTGCGCCGTTCCGACTATCGCGGCTACCTGCTCCTCGAGACGCACGATGCACCGCCGGTCCCGCTCGCGCCCGCGCTGCGATCGGAGCGCACGCGCACGCTCGCCTTCGCCGAGGTCCGCACCTGGGAGCCGCGGCCGATCCACATTGCGGCACGCACCGAGGCCGACGGGTTCATCGACATCCGCGCGGGCGATCACCCGCTTGCGACGCTCCGCTTCGGGGCCGCGGAGCGAACGCCGGTGCTCCACCCCATCCACGCGCCGACCGGAGGCATGGTCGTGCGCGGATTTCCCTACACGACCGACCCGAAGGACGAGACCGACCATCCGCACCACCGCGGACTCTGGTTCACGCACGGCGATGTCGATGGGCATGACTTCTGGCATGCGCCGGAATGCGAGATCCGCGTCCGCACGCACTCGATCGACGGCGACACCGTGCGATTCAACGCCGACTGGATCGCGGGCGGCAAGCCTCTCGCCGTCGAGTCGCGCACGATGCGCTTCGTGTCGCGCCGGGACGCGTACGAGATCGATCTCCGCATCAAGCTGACGCCGGTCGCCGCCACGCTTCGGCTCGGGGACACGAAGGAAGGCAGCCTGGGAATCCGACTGCCTTCGTCGATGAGCGTCGAAGGTCGCCACGGCCGCGGCCGCCTCGAGAACAGCGATGGACTGCTCGACGCCGCATGCTGGGGCAAGCCCGCGCGCACGCAGATCGCCGAAGGTCCCGTCGAAGGCCGGCTGGTGCGGATCGCCTTCGAGAACCGACTCCACGAGGCCGGCCAGGTCGTCCGCTGGCATGCACGCGGCTACGGACTCGTCGCCGCGAACCCGATCGGTGTCCGCGCGTTCGATGGTCCCGATGCGCCGGACGGCGCACGCGTGATCACGCCGGAGTCACCGCTCGAACTGCACTTCACGGTCACCATCGGAATCGGCGACGCGTAGTGCGAGCGATCTCGGCGCTCCATCCCGGCGCCTCATCCCTCAGCACCATCCCTCAGCCCCATCCCTAAGCCCAGGTGCAATCGCTGAAAAACGCCAAACGCCAGGCGACCTCCCCGTGGGTACGGAGAAGCGGCCTGGCGTTCGGATGAGCGGTTCGCCCATGATCGTCCGCCCCGAGAGGGCGAAACGCATCGATCGAAGTGGAGCCGGGGGGATTCGCACCCCCGTCCCGATACGTCCTGCCCACCGCGTCTACGAGCGTATCCATGCTTCCAATCTCACCTCGGTCATCCGCGCATGGCGGGCGCCAAACCGAGGCCAGCCTGACTGAAGTCTCGTTCCGCGGCGGTAAGGCGTCGCTTTGGAACCAACCCGGTTTTTTGCGCGGGTAGACCCTACCGGGTGTCGGGTCTACTCCGCGTCGCCGCAATTAGGCAGCGAGAGCGTACTGCGTGTTGGCAGTTCTTGGTTTGCATGCTTTTTGCGTGGCCTGCATGCTCCACGGCTCGCAACGATGGACCGGTTGCGTCCGGTCGAATCTGGTCGGCCCCGATTGTCAAAGACACGGTGAGTATACGAATCGATCGCGTCGCGGGCGAGCGAAATCGCTTCATATCCACGACGCTCAGGGCTCGATCCGCGCACCGCCGTCCGTCGCGCCCGAATCGGTCGCCTTCTCCAGACGCTCGAGCTCCTCGGCGCTGAACGGCTCGAACCGGATTCCAGCCGATCCGAGCGAGGTCCCCGTCGCGAACGCGAGGTCGACCAGCGCGATCTGGTAGCTCGAAAGCGCGAGCACCTCGCGGCTCTGCGCGTCGGCGAGGCTCGCGCTCGCGTCGAGCACATCGGTGCTTGTCCGAAGCCCGACATCGAACTGCCGCTGCTCCGCCGCGAGCGTGCGCGCGGCGAGCACCGTCTCGAGCCGCGCAGCGAGGATGCGCTGCCAGCTCTGTGCAAGCGCGTCGAGCGCATCGAACACCTCGGTCTGGATCGCCTGCCTGCGCGCATCGCGCGTCGCGAGCCGCTGCACGCGCGCGAGGATCGCGGCGTTCACCCGCGATTCGGCCGCCTCGTTCCCGAGTGGAATCTCGGCACGAACGCCGAGGTTGAAGCTGTCGAGGTCACCGACCGAGCCATACGCATCGCCTGGATCGGTACCGGGGCCCTGCGCGTTGTACGCGTAGTCGAGCACGAAGAGCGGCAGCGCCGCGTTGCGGCGGAAGCCGATCTCGCTCGCGTCGATCGCCAGCTGCAGCTCGAGCTCGAGCAACTCCATCCGGTTCGCGAGCGCCTGCTGCGCGAGCACCGCGCCATCGAGCGAGAGACCCATCGGGTTCGGCTCGGTCTCGGGCCGAAGCGCGGCAGCACCCGTCACCGGAAGATCGCCGCGGTTCATGAGCCGCTTCAGCGCGCGCTGGCGGATGCGCAGGTTCGAGTCGGCCACGATGATCTGCTCGAGCGTGCGCCCAACGCCGCTCTCCGCCCGGATGACCTCGATCTCGGGCGCTTCACCCTGCGCCACGCGCCGACGCGCGCGTTCGAGCTGCTGCACCGCCACCTCGTACTGCGCGCGGCGCACCTCGAGCTCGCGCGCCGCGGAGTAGAGGTTCCAGTACGCCTTGTCGGCGTTCGCGACGATGCGGATGACCTCGAGCTTCGTGCGCGCATCCGAGATCTGCCCCTGCCAGTCCGCCACGCGGATCGAGTGCGTGTTCGTCTCGATGCCCGCACCGCGCAGGAGCGGCTGGCTGATCGACACGGACACCGCCGCGAGCCAGTCGTCGTCCGGGCTGCCGAACGCGATCGCTCCCGAACCGCGGTCGAGCGGCGACGACACCGAGATCTCGCCGCCCGTCGAAAGCGGTACGCGCACGCCGAAGTCGAGCGAGTCGCTGCTCGGCGCCTGCCCGCTCACGAGATCGGCGAACACGCCGTTGTCGTTCCGCCGCGCGTTCGCGAACAGCGTCGCCTCGAACTTGGCCTCCTCCGCGGAAAGGTTCTCGCGCGCGATCGCGGGATCGACGAGCACCGTGCGCAGGTCGAGGTTGTTCCCGATCACCGCGGCGCGCACATCGGCGAGCCCGACCGCCACCGCATCCGCCGACGAAGGCGCGACCTCGATCTCATCGAGCGTCTGCTTGGCCGCCTCGTCGAGCGACACGGGCGGCGCGGTCGACGCAGCCGCCGGATCGAGCGCCTCGATCCGCCGCAGCTGCGCGTCGTCGGCACGCCACGCGCGGTCACCCGTTCCGAACAGACCGTCGCCGCAACCATGGAGCACCACCGCGGCGAGCGGTACGACGAGCATCGGGATCTTCATTCGCATGGCATTCATGGTCGGGACAACGGAAGTCATCACTCGTGCCTCAGTGCCTCGATGGGATCGAGCCGCGAGGCCTTGATCGCGGGGAACATGCCGAACACGATGCCAGTCATCGCGCTGAAGACGAAGCTGAGCACGACCGCCCAGAACGGAATGTCCGCCTGCTCGAGCTGCGCGCCGGGAATCCGCGTGAGCCCGAACGCCGCGAGTCGTCCGAACGCGATGCCGAGGAACCCTCCGACGAGGCAAAGCGTCACCGCCTCGAGAAGGAACTGGAGCAGGATCGCCATGGGCGTCGCACCGACCGCCTTGCGGAGGCCGATCTCGCGCGTCCGCTCGCTCACCGAGACGAGCATGATGTTCATGATGCCGATGCCGCCCACGAGAAGCGAGATGCCGACGATGCCGCCGGCGATCGCGGTGATGCCCGCGGCAAGCGCGCGGAACTGCTCGATGAACTTGTCGATGGCGGCGACCTGGAAGGTCTGCGGATCGCTCGGCGAGAGCCCGCGCATGCGCCGCAGCACGAAGCGCACCTCGTCCTCTCCCTCCTGCGCCGTCTCGGGACTGCTGAACAGCCCCTCGATGCGCATGAAGAAGTTCCGTTCCTGCATCTTCTCCGCGACCGAGAACGG
>JBEAQW010000107.1:0-3986 GCA_041163725.1 Planctomycetota bacterium | reverse complement strand
CGGCCGAGCCGGGGACGCCATCGTTGTAGCCGAGCTTGAGGCGGTAGGTGCCGCCGACGTTCTCGTCAGCCAGGGCGATCACGAACTGGCCGAGCTTGACCTGGCCGCTCGCGTTGACGCGACCCTGGAGGTTCGGCGGGTTCTGGTTGAACCAACCGGCGCCCGAGGTCTCTCCGTTGCCGTACGGGAGCTGCGCGGTGTTGAAGCCGGCCGCGCCCCAGTCGGGGTCCGCCGCGGTCGAGTTGCCCGAGGCGAAGCCTTCGCCGCCGCCGATGCAGACATAGCTGTCCATGGCGCCGGGGACGAGGACGAACTGCGGGTTCCAGGTGCCGGCCACGGTCGAGTCGACGCCGCCGTTGAGCGCGTCGGAGTGGTGGAACAGCTTGTTCGGACCCGAGACGAGCGAGATGTGGAACGCGTTCAGAACCGTGTCGGTCGGACCGCTGAAGTTGCCGTAGAGCTCGTACTTGACCAACCCACCCGATACGGTTCGAACGGTCGAGTAGTTCGTGAAGGTCGCCTGTGCGACTGCGGGTATCACAGCCGCAACGGAGATTGCGGCGAGGGAGCAGAGGCGTAGAGCCTGGTTCGTGCGAAGCATAGGGGTATCCTGAAGGTGCGCGGGTCGGCCGGCGAAAAAGAGCGATGCGGGCATCGGATGTGGATGGGCGGTCAGGCTGTGCTTCCCCAGTTGGCGAGGAGCTGGGCGAAGTCGGCGGCGTCGACGATCCCGTCGTTGTTGAGATCCCCGTACTCGGGGTCGAGCCTGCCCCAGACGTTGAAGAAGAGCGGGAGATCGGACGCGTCCACGACCCCGTCGAGGTTGAGGTCGCCGCGCGCGAGCTCGCACGAGTCGAGTTCGCCGTTGGCGTTCTTGTCCTCCGCGCCCGCTGCGATCTCGTCGAGGTCGCAGATGCCGTTCGAGTTGCAGTCGTCGCCGAAGGAGTTCCCCTCGAGATCGCTGTAGCCACCCGAGGTGTTGTTCGGCTGGTTGAGGCAGAAGAAGCTGTTACCGATCGCCGACAGCGCCGAAGCCCCGGAGGTTGCGAGTCCACCGCCTGGCGCGCCCGCCGTATTGTTGACGACGAGGCACTGGGTGAGCAGCAGGGCACCCTCGTTGAACACGCCGCCACCTGCTGCGCCCGAGCTGTTGAACTCGATCGTGCAGGCATCGAACTGCGCGAAGCCCAGTCCGCCCGAACCGCCGATGTACGCACCGCCGCCGCGCTGGGCCGCGTTGAGCGTGATGATGCAGTTCGTGATGAGCGGCGTGCCCGACACGCACGCGATGCCGCCACCATCTCCCGTGGCAGTGTTGGCCGCGATGATGCAACTGTCGATCGTCGGAGACGCATTGAGCATGCGGACTCCGGCACCGGTGGTCGCGACACCATTCTGAATCGTGAATCCACGCAGCACGACGCCGCGCGGCGCGATGTTCTCGAGACTCACGGCGCGCGCGGTGCCATCACCGTCGATGAAGGTCGACTCGGCTCCGTCGAGCGACTCGATGACGAGTTGCCGACCGTTGATGGTGAAGGGCGGCCAAGTGCCCGCCGAGACCTGGATGACCGATCCGTTCGGCGCCGCATTCACGGCCGACTGGATGGTGGCGAAGCCGCTTCCGCCGACCACGAACTCGCAGTCGTCGGGAACGCCCGATCCGTTGAGATCGGTCGAAGTTCCGCTCGCGAGATCGCAGCCGTCGGGCACCAGGTTGCCGTTGCAGTCGGGCGCGCTGCCGCTTGCGATCTCGCACGAGTCGAGTTCACCGTTGGCATTGCAGTCCGTGGCCATGCCGCTCGCGAGTTCGCAGCTGTCGAGGACGCCGTTGGCATTGCAGTCCGCGCCCGAACCGTCCGCGAGCTGGCAGGAGTCCAGCACGCCATCGCCGTCGCAGTCGGGCGCGCCGCTCGACCGGATGAAGGAATGCGTGCCACCTGCCGCGATATCAACAACATCGGAGGCGGATCCAGGCACCGAGCTCTGGCCGAACGCGTTCCAGCCCCACGCGACGACCGTTCCGTCGGACTTCAGCGCGAGCGTGTGCTGTCCCGGACCGGCCGCGATGCGGACCACGCCGGAGAGACCGGGCGGGACAAACGCCTGGTTGAAGATGTTGGAGCCCCAAGCGACGACCGTACCGTCGGTACGGAGACCGACCGTGTGATAGCAGCCCGCGGTCACGGCCTGCAGCGTGCCGACATCGGCGGGCACAGTGCACTGGCCGAAGTTGTTGAGACCCCAGCACAGGACGGACCCGTCGGTCCGCAGACCCACGGAGTGCGCGCCGCCCATCGCGAACGAACTCGCGGCGCCGAGCGTGGGCGGCACGGTGCATTCGCCATCGACATTTCGGCCCCAGAGGACGAGCGAGCCGTCCGCGAGCCGCACGCCGCTCTGGTTCACGCCCGCGGCGATCTGTACGACGGTGCCGCTGAGTGTCGGCACAATGCACTGGCCGAACGCGTTGTAGCCCCACGCCTCCACCGCGCCCGACTCGAGCAGAACGAGGTTGTGATCGCAACCCGCGGCCACCGCGCGCACGGGACCGAGATCGGCCGGCACCGTGGCCTGTCCGAACGCATCGTGACCCCAGGCCGCCAGCGATCCGTCGATGCGGAGCGCGATGCCGTGGTCGCAGCCTGCCGCGATCTGGATGACGCGACCGAGCCCACCCGGCAGATTGACCTGCCCGAAGGTGTTGTCACCGAACGCCTGCACGGTTCCGGCGATCTCGCAGGAGTCGGGGATGCCGTTCCCGTTGCAGTCGGACTCGGCGCCCGAGGCGATCTCGTCGGCATCGCAGACGCCGTTCCCGTTGCAGTCCTGGCTGAAGATGTTCGCGCCGCTCGACTCGACGGGGCCGGAGGTGTTCGCCGGCTGGTTGAGGCAGAAGCGCGAGCCGGAGATCGCGAATGCACTCGCCGCATTCGTCGACTCGGGGAGCTTCGCGAACGCGGCGAACTTGTCCGAATTGCCCTCGACGGTGCAGTCCGCGACGCCGAGGTTCCCGCCGAGTCCGGCGAACCACGAGAGTGCGCCACCCGCGCCGCCGGCGGTGTTCGACGACAGCGTGCACGACTCGAGCGAGCCGGTGGTCACCGGGCCGCTGGTCCAATGGACGACATGGACGGCACCGCCGTTGTTCGCCGCATCGTTGCCCGTGAACGCGCAGTTGCGCAGCGTGACCGATCCACCGAAACCGAACTGGAGGGCGCCGCCGTCGCTCGAAGCGGAGTTCGAGGTGAACGAGCAGGCCTCGACCAGCGCCGAGGTGTTGTAGGTGTAGACGGCGCCGCCGTACTCGGACGCGTTGTCGGTGAACGAGCAGTTGCGGATTTCCGCGCTGGTGTCGGCCATGAAGATGGCGCCGCCGGCGCGGAAGCCGAACTCGTTGCTGCCGACTGTGCCGCCGGTGAAGTGGAATCCGTCGATGATGGTCCCAGCGGTGGCGGCGGTGCGGAGGAAGATGATGGAACCGTCGAGCCCGGTGCCGGAGATCGTGGTGTTCGCGCTACCCGCGATCGAGCGGAGCGTGATGGCCTTTGTCGTCAGGTTGATGCCGCCGGAGTAGGTGCCCGGGCCGACGAGGATCGTCGTGCCCGACGCCGCCGCGTCGATGGCAGCCTGGATGTTACGGAAGCCCGAGCCGCCGACGACCCACTCGCCCGCACACTCGTCGGGGACTCCGTTCGAGTTCAGGTCGGTCGAGGTACCGTCGGAGATCTCGCACGAGTCGGGCACGCCGTTGGCGTTGCAGTCTGCGGTTGCACCCGACGCGATCTCGCACGAGTCGATTTCGCCGTTCGAGTTGCAATCGAGGGGGCTGCCGCTGCGCAGAAGCGAGAAGCTGCCGCCTGCGGCGATCCCTTCGACGTACTCCGCGTCCGCGGGCACATCGCACTGGCCGAAGGCATTCCAGCCCCATGCGACGACGGTGCCGTCGGACTTCAGGGCGAGCGTGTGCTGGCCCGAGCCCGCCG
>JBEAQW010000106.1:0-33481 GCA_041163725.1 Planctomycetota bacterium | reverse complement strand
GCCCGCGCTCTCGCTCGATGTCCTCGCGGGTGGCGCGCATCTCCTCGCGCCCGCGCGCACGATCGACGAGGTGCGCGCCTACGCGCCCGGCCTGATCGAGTTCCACATGCAGACCGCGGGCGAGCACGGCCGTCTCGCCGATGCGCGCGCGCTCGGACGAGGCACGGCCGCGATCGCCGACATCCTCGCCATGCGTCCGCCCGATGTGGTCGTGGTCCTCGGCGACCGTATCGAGGCCTTCGCCGCCGCCAGCGCCGCGGCGATCGGGGGGATCCGCGTCGCGCATCTCCATGGCGGCGATCGCGCCGAGGGTGTGGCCGACGAATCGATGCGCCATGCGATCACGAAGCTCGCGCACATCCACTTCCCCGCATCGGCCGAGAGCGCGCAGCGCATTCTCTCGCTCGGGGAGCGCGCCGAGACGGTGCATCTCGTGGGCTCGACCTCGATCGACGGGCTCGACGCGATCGCGCCGCTCGACGACGCGGCGTACGCCGGGCTCGGTTCGCCCGAGTTCGTCTTCCTCATGCACCCCTGCGGACGCACCGACGACTGCGAGCACGACGACGCCGCGGCGCTTCTCGACGCGGCGATCGCCCGTGGCCGCGTGCTCGCGCTCTCGCCGAACGCCGATCCCGGCCGCGCGGGCATCGCGCGAGCGATCGGCGAGCGCGTCTCGCGCGTGCGCGTGTGCGAGCATCTGCCGCGCGCGCAGTTCGTGGCGCTCCTCCGGCGGCCCGAGATCCGTGCGCTCGTCGGCAACTCGAGCGCGGGCATCATCGAAGCGGGTGCGCTCGGCGTGCGCGTGATCGATGTCGGCGCGCGCCAGCGCGGGCGCGAGCGCGGTGGACATGTCGTCGCGTGCGCGGTCGCCGAACCCGAGGCGATCGCAGAGGCGTTCGCGCGCGCCGCCGAGCCGTCGCGCGACCATCGCCAGCCCTACGGTGTCGGCGGTGCGTCGGAGCGGATCGCCCGGATCCTCGCGGAGTTCGATCCCGCGCGGCATCCGATCGCGAAGCTGAACACCTACTGACCGCATTCGCTCTGTGCGGGCAGGTCCGCGAAACGCCTTCCGCACCGCGATGGGTCGGGAACTCGCCGCCTTCGGCCGCGCCTCGGTCAATCGACGGGTCGATCCGACCGAAGTACCGCATGGTCTTCGCCGGAAACGCCGTCCCATGGGGGTGACGGCGCGACCGGACGCGCCGCGCGCGAGGTGATTTCGATGCAGGTTCACACCCACGACGAGTACATGCAGGTTGCGAACGCGGCCGTCAAGCAGCTCAGCCACATCGCGACCCTTCCCGAGGTCACGCTCGGCATCATCGAGCTCGTCGAGAACCCGAACTCGAGCGCGCAGGATCTCAACGACCTCATCGGCCGCGACCCCGCGCTCTCGGCGCGCATCCTGAAGGTCGTGAACAGCGCCTTCTACGGACTGCCGCGCCAGATCGGCTCGATCAACCGCGCCATCTCGATGCTGGGCCTCAATGCCGTGAAGAACATCGCGATCGCCGCGAGCCTCGCCAAGCTCTTCCGCGGCGGCGCGCTCTGCGACCGCTTCGATGCGAAGGATCTCTGGGAGCATTCGATCGCGGTGGCCACCGCCGCGAAGCTGCTCGCCAAGGAGGCGCGCATGAGCTCGGGCGACGAGGCGTTCCTCGGCGGACTCATGCACGACATCGGCATCATGGTCGGTCTGCAGTCCGACCGTGCCAAGCTGGTCAAGGTGTTCTCCGACATGCAGTTCGACGGCAACGGCCGTCCGCTGATCGATTTCCGCATGGTCGAGCGCGACACCTTCGGCGCCGACCACTGCCACTTCGGCGAGGCGCTCTGCGAGCAGTGGAAGTTTCCCCGTTCGCTCGCCGTCGCGTGCGCGCATCACCACGACCCGATGAGCGGACCCGCCGAGTCGCGCCAGATCGCGTGGCTCATCTTCGTCGCCGAGCGCATTGCCACCGAGCAGGGCGGATTCCAGGCCGACATCGTCGACCGCTCGATTCCGCGCGGCGCCCTCGAGTGCCTCGGCATCAGCGAGGCGAATCTCGCCGCCGTGCGCGCGCAGCTCGCCGAGAAGCTCGCCGAGGCGCAGGCCACGCTCGCTTCGTGACCTGCGGCCGTGCCGGGACTCGCATCCGGCCCGCGGCGCGCATAGCATCGGTCGTCATGGCGTCGACCGTGCAGATCGACTTCTCGCGTCCCATCGCGCTCTTCCCGCTTCCGGGGGTCGTGCTCTTTCCGCACACCGCCGAGTGGATGGTGGCGTTCGAGCCGCGTTACCGGCAGATGGTGGAGGACTGCATGCGCGCGCGTGGCGATGGCCCGATCCTCGAGGCAGCGCCGATCGCGCTCGCGACCTACGCGGGACGCAGCTGGACCGGCGAACGGATCGGCGATCCGCCGCTGAAGCCGGCGGTCTGCGTGGCGAAGATCGTCGAGCATCGACCGATGCCGGACGGTCGGCACGGCATCCTCCTGCATGGCTTCTGCCGCGCGCGCATCGAGAGCATCGCCGAGCCTGCGGGGCAGCGGCTGTACCGACTCGCGCGCCTCTCGCCGATCGATCGGCGCGTGCACGCCCCCAAGCGCATGCCCGAACTCGAGAGCGAGATCGAGTCGCTCGTGGCGGGAGGCGAACTCGGGCGCTGGAGCCGGCTCGACGCCGTGCGCGCGTGGGTGAAGCGCCACAACCTCCCGACCGACTTCATCGTGGAGCAGATCACCTCGATGCTGGCCGGGCGCGACCAGGAGCTCCGCTACCGCCTGCTCGCCGATCCGAGCAGCCGAAGTCGCGCGCGCTTCGCGCTGAGCGAACTGCGGCATCTGCAGAACATGCTCGGTCACGCCGCCGCGCGCGAGGCCAAGGGCTCGCGCGGCATCTCGCCGAACTGAGGTCGTTCAGCGCTGCCGCGCCGCGGTCGCCGCGTCGATCGCGGCCTTCCACTCGGGTATCTGCGAGGCGAAGCGCGCACGCAGTGCCGTCGTATCGCCCTCGATGACCACATCCTGGATCGGCTCGCCGTCGCGCATATCGCGCATCCGGTCGAGGCCCTGCTCGACGACGCCGAACACCGAGTAGACGAGGTTCCAGCGATCCTGCCCCTTCACGGTGATGAAGATGCGGTTGGGCTTCGCGCGTGCGGTCTGATCCTCGGTGGTGTTCGACGCGCACAGGCGGCCACCGAGATCGAAGAGGAGCTTCGGCGAGAACTCGCGCGGAACGGTGTAGACCGGCGCCGAGTCGCCCGTCTGCCGGACGACCGGCGAGAAGTCGGTCCACGGGCGGCCGTCGAAGTAGTCGGCTTCGGCGAGCAGGATGAAGCTCATCGAGAGACGCGGCGCCTCGCGCGTGGCGAGTCGCACGCGCACGGGACCGCCCGCGTGCACGAAGGTCGCGTACACGATCGGGTCCTCGGCGGGGGCGGCGGGCGTCGCCGTCGCGTCGGGTGTGGTCGAGGAGGCCGGAGCCGTTCCGTCGTTCGGTGCCGGCGGCCGTGGCGCGTCCTGGTCGCAGCCCATTGCGCCGGCGAGGAACAGCGCACAGATCGCTGCGGAGAGGGGACGGCATTGAAGTCGGAGCTCACGCATCACGCCGTGCATCATCGGGTTCCCGAGCCGCGGCGTCCACCGCGTCCTCCGCGGATCTGGCGCGATGGCTCGGAGCCTGCGGAACCGGAGGAGCCCGTCGCGCCCGATGCGGGAGCGGAGTTGTTCGACGGATCGCTGCCCGTGGTCGCTCCGGCCTGATCCGCGGGGAGATTCGCGTCGAGCTGCACCGACGGCGCCGCCAGATCGATCGCATCGCGGCGCGCGGCGAGCGCGCGCTGGTCGAACTGGTCGGCGCGGTTGAGCGAGTCGATCGTGTAGATCGCGTCCTCGATGCGGCCCGTGAGCTCTGCGTCCGAATCGCCGAGCATGATGCGCGCGCGCTGCATCGCGTCGCGGATCGGACCGCGGCGCTTCAGCTGGGCGTCGATCACCGCGAGCCGCGCGTCGATCTCGGCGACCATCGCATCGGGTCCACCGGTCAGGGCGCGCGGCACCACGAGGTCCGCGGCCTCGCATGCGGCGCGCGAAAGCGGTTCGAGGCGCTGGTAGCAGGATTCGAGCGCGTCGAGCAGCGCCGTGTCCTGGTCGTCGTCGAAGGCGGGATGCGCGAGCGTCTCCTCGACGATCCGCGAGAGCAGCCGCTCGTCGTCGAAGAGCTCGGGGTGCATCGCGCGCTGCCACGATTCGACGAGCCTGCGGCCATCCCGCGGCTGCAGCCGCGTGCGCAGCTTCTCGACGGCATTGAACTGGATGTCGCGGATCGCGACCTCGGTGGCGAACTCGGCGTCGTCGATCGCGGCGAGGCTCGTCTCGATGGCCGCGCGCGAGTCCTCGGGTGCGTAGCGCCAGAGAAGGCCGGCGGTCGTCTCGGTGATCGCGCGCGCGGCTTCGCTCTCGGCGACGCGACGCGAACGCTCGGCGAACGCCTTGGCGAGCGCGGTGGCGTATTCGGTGACGACCGGCTCGATCGCCGCTGCGGTGGCCTCGTCGAGGCGCACGCGCGCGAGGCCGTCGAGGACGGTGATGCGCGTCGAGGGGAGGCGGTTCTCCGTCGGGAGCTGCTCGAGCCTCCACGCGAGGAGCGCGCGTGCGAATGCGGGGCGGTGTGCGGCGTCGACGGCACCCGAGACCGCATCGAGAAGCGTCTGCTCCTCGGACTCGATCGTGCGGAGCGAACGGTCGCGCAGCGAGAGCAGTGCGATCAGTTCGGGCGTCGGCCGCGGCACGAAGGCCTCGCGCGCCGCGTCGAAGCGGTACGAGGCGGCGAGCAGCCGCTGGATCTGGCGCGCCGCGGTGCGCGTCTGGCGCTCGATCGACCCGAGGTAGCGCGCGTGTCCCTCGAGGAGCTCGCGGTTCGACTCGAGCGTGGCGTCGGTCTCGCGGAGAAGCCGGAGGAAGCGCGCCTCTTCCATCGGTGAAGGCACCGCCGATCGCGCGAGGGCCTCTTCGGCGGCGGCGCGGTTTCGGTCGCGGCGATCGGCGATGGAGTCGGCGCCGGTGCCGCGCGGTGTCGTGGTTGCGGTCGCCGCCGGACCCGCCTGCGGCGCATCCTGCGCGTGCACCGTGGTGGACGGCATCGCGATCCCGGCATGCACGGCGAGAAGGACGGCCGCCGCGCTCCACGGCGATCCGGCCGGAACGCGGCGCAGCGTGCCCGCGCGAAGGCGGTGGTGCGGAGTCGGGCGATCGCGGAGGTCGCTCGGCATGGCCATGTTCATCGGTGATTTCCGCGCTACGCTTCGGAAATGCCCGCCTACTGGCTCCTCAAGTGCGAACCCGATGTCTACTCGATCCACGACCTCGCCCGCGACGGCCGGACCGGCTGGGACGGCGTGCGCAACTACCAGGTCCGCAACTTCATGCGCGACACCATGAGGGCGGGCGACCTCGGGATCTTCTACCACTCGAACGCCGATCCCTCGGGGGCGGCGGGCGTGCTGAAGATCCTCGAGCCGGCGGTGCCCGATCCGACGCAGTTCGACCGCCGCAGCGACTACCACGACCCGAAGTCGGACCCCGCCGACCCCACCTGGCTCATGTGCGAGGTGGGATTCGTCGAGGCGTTCGCAGAGGTGGTGCCCCTCGAGCGGCTGCGCGAGGAGAAGGCGCTGGCCGACATGCTCATCCTGCGCCGCGGCAACCGGCTGTCGGTCACGCCGCTCACCGCGTCCGAGTTCCGCGCCATCCGTGCGCTCGGCGGGGGTCGCGCGGCGCGGCGGCGCGCACTAGAATGACCGCGCCCTGAAACCCCGCGCGAAGCGTGCGGAAGCAGGGCGCCCGACGCCGCAAGGCGTCGCTCGCGGGCCGGTTCGCCGGTCCATCTCGCTCCGATCGGTGCTTTCAGGAAGGCAGGAACGACATGGGTAGCGGCTTGGGCGCGTTCGGCGCCGTACTCCTCGTGGGCTGTGGCGGACTGCTGGTGGTCGCGATCATCGCGGCGGTCTGGCTCATCGGCGTCTACAACCGGCTCGCCTCGGGCCGCGTCGGCGTGCGCGGCGCATGGGCCGACATCGATGTGCAGCTCAAGCGGCGCCATGACCTGATCCCGAACCTCGTCGAGACCGTGAAGGGCTACGCCTCGCACGAACGCGAGGCGCTCGAGGCCGTGATCGCGGCGCGCGCGCGCGCGGTGGCCGCGCCGAGCATGCCGGACCGCGTCGCCGCCGAGAGCGGGCTGACGCAGGCGCTCGGCCGACTGATGGCGGTCGCCGAGGCGTACCCCGATCTCAAGGCGAACCAGAACTTCCTGCAGCTCCAGGGCGAGCTGACGAGCACCGAGAACATCATCGGCGGCGCACGCGGCGGCTACAACAACACCGTCGGCGCGTACAACCAGTCGCTCGTGGTGTTCCCGACGAACATCGTCGCGAACATGTTCGGCTTCCGCGAGGAGTCGTTCTTCGAGGTGGACGACGCCTCGCAGCGCAACGCACCGCAGGTGAAGTTCTAGGTGGAGGCGTTCGGCGGATGCGCCTTCTTCGCGATCGGCGCGGTGGTGATCGCAGTGATCATCGCGGCGGCGATCCATGCCGCGCGCGTGGAGCGCGAGCGCACCGAGGCCCTGAGCGCGATCGCCGCGAGGCTCGGGCTCTCGTTCACGCGCGAGGATGCGTCGCTCGACGACCGGATGTCGCGCTTCCCGATGTTCACGCTCGGCCATTCGCGCCGCGGGCTGAATCTGATGGAGGGCGCGGCGGTCGTCGGCGGGCTGCGCGTGCGTCTGCTGATGGGCGACTACCGCTACAGGATCACGCGGAGCGACGGAAAGCGCACGCGGACGACCGTCTACAACCTCTCGTTCGCGGCGGTGAGTCCGTCGCTCTCGGTGCCGGAGGACCTGACCGTGCGCGCCGAGGGCTTCCTCGACAAGCTCGGCGCCATGATCGGCTTCGACGACATCGACTTCGAGTCGAGCGAGTTCTCGAAGCGCTTCCATGTGAAGTGCTCCGACCGCCGATTCGCCTTCGATCTCTTCGAGCCGAGGATGATGGAGTACTTCCTCGCCTCGACGCCGCCGACGATCCACGCGCGCGGCGGCACGCTCCTCTTCGACCGCGGCGTGCGGCGCTGGGAGCCCGGCGACTTCGATGCGAACCTCGCGTGGATCGATGGATTCCTCTCGCGCGTCCCGCGGCATGTGCGCGACGCGCGGCTGCCCGACCATGAGCGCGAGTTCGATCCCGTCCTGAATCCGGGACGCACCCTCGCGGGTGGTGGCTCCGACGCAGCCGCGCCGCCGCCGCCACCGCTCCACTCCCCCGGGGAACAACCGTGAAAGGGCTTCGCCGATGAATGGCGCATTCGCAGGTGGTTTCGGTGCGTTCTGCTGCACGCTCGCCGTCGTGCTCGGCGTGCCCATGCTCTGGGTGGTCGCCACCTACAACCGCTTCTCGCGGCTCGGGCAGGTCGTGAAGGAGAGCTGGTCGGGCGTCGATGTCGAGCTCAAGCGCCGGCATGACCTCGTGCCGAATCTCGTTGCGACGGTGAAGGGATACGCGCAGCACGAGCGCGAGGCGCTCGAGCTCGTGGTGGCGGCGCGTGCGCGCGCCGTCGGCGCGGGAGACGAGCTGCGGACGCGCGTCGCGGGCGAGGCCGACCTCGGACGCTCGCTCGGGCGGCTGCTCGCGGTCGCGGAGTCGTACCCCGAGCTCAAGGCGGACCGGCACTTCCTCGAGCTCCAGCGCGAGCTCGCGCTGACCGAGGACCGCATCGCCGCCAGCCGGCGCTTCTACAACGCCAATGTGCGCGAGCTCAACTCGCTGCGGATCGAGTTCCCCACGAATCTCGTGGCGGGGATGTTCAACTTCCGCGAGGAGCGGTTCTTCGAGCTCGACGACGCGTCGGAGCGCGCGGCGCCCCAGGTCCGGCTGAACTGATCGCGCGGGAACCGCGGTGGATTTCGCCCGCGTCGCGGCGCCTCGCGTATCCTCCGATCCATGGCCAGGGAACGCATCGTCACCGGCACCGCGCAGGAGCGCGAGCGCGAGTCGGACCAGGATCCGCAGACGCTCGAGATCCGTCCGCGTTCGCTGCGGGAGTACATCGGCCAGCGCGATCTCGTCGAGCGGCTCGCGATCGCGCTCGAGGCGGCGCGCCTGCGCACCGATCCGATGGAGCATGTGCTGCTGCATGGCCCGCCCGGTCTCGGCAAGACGACGATCGCGCATGTGATCGCCGCCGAGATGGGTACGCGCGCGCATGTGACGAGCGGTCCCGCGCTCACGAAGGCGAGCGATCTCGTCGGCACGCTGACGAAGATGGAGGAGGGCGACATCCTCTTCATCGACGAGATCCACCGGTTGCCCGCGGCGGTCGAGGAGTTCATCTACCCCGCGATGGAGGACCGCCGCATCGACTTCACGCTCGACAGCGGCATGCACGCACGGGTCGTGACGATCGCGCTCAAGCCGTTCACGCTGATCGGCGCGACGACGCGCGCGGGCCTGCTCACGCAGGCGCTGCGCAGCCGCTTCGGCATCGCGCATCATCTCGAGTACTACGCGCACGACGACCTCGTCGACATCCTCGCGCGCGCCTCGCGCATCCTCGCGATGGGCGAGGTGGCCGACGGTGCGTTCGATGCGATCGCCGCGCGCAGCCGCGGTACGCCGCGCATCGCGCTGCGCCTGCTTCGCCGCGTGCGCGACTTCGCCGCCGTGCGCGGTGGCGGTCGCACCGATCACGAGGCGGTCGACGGGGCGCTGCGCCTCGAGGGCGTCGATGCGCGCGGGCTCGATGAACTCGACCGCAAGTACATGCGCGCGATCGCGACGGTGTACGGAGGTGGTCCGGTCGGGCTCGAGGCGATCGCGGCCACGCTCGGCGAGGACGCGGAGACGCTCGAGGATCTCGTCGAGCCATTTCTCCTGCAGATCGGCTTCCTCGCGCGCACGCGGCAGGGCCGCCGGCTCACGCGCGCGGGCGCGGAGGCGATCGGCGTGACGCTCGCATCGGGCGAGTTGTTCGAGGAGTAGCGCGCGGGCCGCCGGCGTCTCGCCTTCGACCAGCCCCTGGATTGCAACACCAGGGGTCCGCTCACTCCTCCACGAACGCGCGCAGCGCCGCGAGCAGCCGTGCATCGGCATGTGCGCCGATGCCCTCGCCGCCCTTGAGTTCGCCGGCGCGGTCGAGGAGCGCGGGGAGTTCCGTCTCGTCCCAGGCGACGAACACGCCCGGCCGCTCCATGAAGCGGCGCGCGGTCGCGAACTGGTGGTCGTTGCGCGTCTCGCGCAGCGCCGCGCTGCGCGGCATCACGACGACGGGCGTTCCGCGCAGCATGCACTCGATGATCGAGCCCGTGCCCGCGTGCGCCACCACGAGCGATGCCTCGTCGTGCAGGCGCGCGAGCTCGGCCGCGCCGACGAGCGGCGCCGAGCGGAAGCCGGCGAGGTCCACTTCGGTCTCGCCCGTCTGGAAGAAGAGGTCGCTGCGGCCGCGCGCGCGCGCCCATGCCGCGACGGCGCCGGTCATGCGGTCGAAGCCGAGCTGCGAGCCGACGGTGACGAGGATCAAACGACGCTCCCCGCGAAGTAGACCGCGCCGCGCGTCCGCTCGGCGGGCGAGGACGGCAGGGGTTCGCCGAGTCCCGTCCACTGGGTGAGCGTGAGCGTGGCGACGCGCGAGGCCTTCCGCCCGGAGAGCGAGAGTTCCTCGGCGTTCGCGATCGAATCGAGCCAGACGCTGCGCGCGCCGACGAAGCGCGCGAGCGACACCGCGAAGAATCCGGGCGCCGCGCCGGTCGAGACGACGACATCGGGCCGCACGCGCAGCAGCACGAGCGCCACGCGGAACGCGCTCCACACGAGCCGCAGCTTGTTCCATCGGCTCGCGTCGGGAACGAGGTGGAAGCGGTCGGGCGCGACCTGCGCGCGCATCTCGCCGAGCACCGAGCACCACACGCGCTCGTGCCCTTCGAACGCGGGCGCGAGGCGACGGAGCTCGGTCCAGTGTCCACCCGACGAACTCACGAGGAGCACGCGACGCCGACGCCTCAACGCGCGCCTCCGAAGGTCGGGTTGTAGGCGCCGAAGGAGCGCACGCCCGAGCGCGAGCCCGAGGGGATCGACAGCGAGAAGCCGACGAAGGTCTGGTCCTCGATCAGGTCGTAGCCGACCGTCGCATGCATGTCGAAGTCGGGGAACACGCGCGTGACCGAGCCCGATGCGGCGCGCAGCTCGCCCGCACCGAGGTCGTACTGCGGACTGAGCGCGAGCGTGTAGCGCTTGCCGAGGCGGTAGAGCACGCCCGCCTGCAGCAGCTCGGTGTCGGTGGGCGCGAGGTAGCGGTACTCGAGGTAGCTGCTCGCGACGGGGTTGTGCCGCAGCTCGAGACCGACCGATGCGCGCGCGAGGTTCGGGAGCGGTTCGCCTTCGCTGGTGATGAAGTCGCGCTCGTCGAGCAGGTAGTTCGCGGTTCCGCCGATCGTGAGCGCGTCGGAGAGCTGCCAGGTCGAGGCGCCGTACACATGGCTGCCCCACTGCGAGAGCTCGGGACGGAACGAGTAGAACGCGGGAATCGGCGACTGCGCCCAGCGCAGGCTGGAGAACGGGCTCGCGGGATCGACCGGCTCGGGCGGGAAGTCGTTCCCTCCGTCGTTGAGCACGAGTCCGAGGTCGAGCTTCAGCCAATCGACCGAACGCCATGCGCCCGCGCCGCCGCGCTGCGTCTGCAGCGTCTGGCGCACGCCGACATTGACGGCGAGTCCTTCCGAGGAACCTTCGATCGACTGGTCGTAGACGGGGATCGATCCCGCCTCCGCGGAATCCCATCCCGCCCAGGCGGTGGCGTAGGGCTCGATGATGTGGCGCAGCCTGTTCAGGTCGAGCAGCCGGCTCTGCACCGAATCGTCGACGCGCGCGAAGCGCACCGACGCGCGCACGCCGCCGCCACCCTGGAGTCGCAGCTGGTCGAAGTCGGCCGTGTAGGTCGCGAGCTCGTCGCCGATGTAGCCGGTCGCCTGTCCGACGACGAATGGCGCGAAGCTGAACGAGCCGTTCGTCATGGGAATGCTGATCTCGTGCCGCGTGTCGAGGCGGCCGATGGTCCCGTCGCCGTAGCCCGCCGCCTCGTACGCATCGGAGAGCGAGCCGTCGAGCGCCACCGCGCCGCCCCATGCGCCGACCGGAACGCCGAGCGATGCGGGCGTGCCCGTCGTCGGTCGCAGCGCGAGCGCGGCGGCGGACCACTGCTGCGTCCAGGTGAGGCCGGACATCGGCTCGTCGCCGTAGCGGTGGTACGAGAGATCGGGAAGCCGGTCGACGGTGTAGCCGCGGCTCGCGAGCAGGTATGAATTCGAGATGAAGTCGTTGAGGTCGTGCTTGAGCACGAGCTCGAGCGAGCCGTTCGCGCTCGTGTCGTTGAGCGCGACGCTCGTCTCGTACTCGCGCCGCTCGTTGAACGCGTACTCGCGCCACGCCGAGACGAAGGTCTCGTCGGAGATGTACGCGAGCTGCGTCTGCAGCGTGAGCGTCGGCGAGAGCGCCGTGCGCCAGTCGCCGTCGACGATGCCGCGGAATCCCGCGTCGGTCTCGACGCGCGCGCCCGTGCTGAGGCGGTCGGTGCCGCCGGTGTCGTACAGGCCGTAGAGGACAAGCCCGCCCGTGCCCATCGCTCCCGACATGCGGAAGGTCGAACCCACCGCGACGCCGCGTTCGCTGAAGCCGTCGATGTCGAGCTGCGCGTCGAGTCCGGCCTTCGGCGCCTCGCCGAGCAGCGCCGGGAGATCCCACGAGGTGCCGATCTCGACGCCGCGGTCCTCGTCGAAGCCCATCTCGAAGGAGCGGATCGGGATGCGGTCGACGCGGCCTTCGTAGCCCGGCAGCGGGACGATGCGCCGTCCGCCCGCCTCGATGCCCGCGCCTTCGGCGTTCACGAACATGCCTCCGCCGCCGCGACCATCGTCGGGTTCCTTGGTGACGGTGACGCGATCGACGCCGATCGCGAGATGCGGCGTGAAGAACTCGCTCGTCGAGACGGTCGCGCGGCCGGCGGTCCACTGGTCGGCGGCGACCTGCCGGAGCTCCGCGGCGCGCACGGTGATGGGGAGGTCGCGCCGCTTGCGGTCGTAGGTGCGCAGCACGGCGTCGACGATCGCGGCGCGGTTGGTGCGGAGGTCGTAGTAGATGCGCGTGCCGCGCATCGTGTACTCGCCGTCGGTCGCCTGGACGGCGCCCTCGAGGTAGAGCCCCTCGATCTGCGAAGCCTCGAGCGTGCGGCGGCCCTCGCGCAGCGCGGCGAGCGAGCCGGCCTCGAGGAAGAGCACGCCGCGCTCGGCGGAGAGCTGCAGTTGCCGCCCGCCGCCGGAGGCGGTGTCGATGTACTCGATCTCGACCGCTCCCTGCACGGTGACCCGGTCCGCCTTCTCGTCGATCAGGATGCGGTCGGCGCTGAAGGTGACGGTGCCCTGCGGCTCGAAGATCGGAAGCGCGCGTGCCTGCGCGACCTCGATCGACGATGGAAGCGGGGCGGAGCGTGCGGCCGCGCGGATGCGCTCGTCGCGTGCGGCGGCGGCGACGCTCGTGCCGGGGACCGGTGCGGGTTCATCCGCGGCCGCGGGGCTCTCGAGCAGCGGTTGGGCGGAGAGTGCCTGCGTACCCGCGGCCGTGCGCGCCGCGAGTTCGCGGAGATGACGCGCGAGCCGCGCCTCCGCTGCGACGACGAACGCGCGGCGCGCGAGCGTGGCGCCCGAGCCTTCGCCTGCACGCGCGCGGTCGGCGGGTTCCTCGACCGTCGAAAGCAGCGAGAGTTCGGTTGCGCCGCGGTACGACGCGGTGACGAGCAGATCGCGGCCGCTGGCGGCGAGTCCCGCGCGGCGCGATGGCTCGTCGGCTTCCTCGAACCAGATCGCGACCTGCGTGATGGCGTCGCCGCCGGTCGGCAGCCGGTTGATCCAGATGCTCGCGCGACGCGAGCGGAACGCGTAGCCGCCGAGGGCGACGCGCACATCGCCGTCGAGGACGAGGCGCTGTGTGTCGTCGACCTTCCAGGTCCAGCCACGGAGCGCCGACAGCGTGCAGCCGCTCTCGATCGGCTGCGTGGGAAGCACGAACCCGCCGAGCGAACGCCCGTCGATCGCGCGCCGCACGGTCTCCGTGGGCGTGGCGCCGCGCGGAAGCTCCCCGTCCTGGCGCGCCGAGGCCGACGGCACCGCCGCGATCACCGTCGCGAGCGACGCGGCGGGAACAAGCAGGCGGGAAATCGGGTGATGCGCGCGGGGCACCTGCGCAGAATACCGCGCGCGGGAGAACGCGATTTTCCCCGCGCGGCGCTACGAACGCCAGCCGATGGGTTCGCTGAGCTGCGGTCCGGCCTCGCGCACGAACGCGACGAGCAGGAACACCAGGACCGCGATGCCCGCGATCCACGCCGCCGCCGCGGGCATGTCCGCGGCCGTCAGCCATGCGGCTGCCACGAGGCTCTTCCACAGGCTGCCGTAGCGGAGCACGCGCTCGCTCGCGCGCGAACCGCGCTGGAAGCCGCGACCGCCATCCGCGAGTCGCGCCGAGCCGAGCTTCCACACGCAGAGGAGGCCGCCGACGACCGCGGTGGCGGCGGGCAGCGCCAGATGCGTCGGATCCTCGAACGAGACGAGCAGCGCGCCGTCGTTGCGGGCGTACTCGATTCCAGCGAGTACCGCGGTCCAGAAGATCCATCCGAACGCACCGAGCGCGATCGAGCGACGCGTGAGTCGCGGCCGCTTCTCGCCGACGACATACGCGAGCGCACCGACGCCCATCGTCTGGGTCATCGCGAGCCAGATCGGCGCGGTCGAGTAGGTCGCGACCGACGGCACCAGCATCGAGAGCGCGGTCGAGAGTCCCGCAAGCACGATGCCGAACGCGGGCACATGCTTCGCGAACGCGTCGTAGACCAGGATCGTGGCGGCGAGTGCGAGCGCGGCGAGCACCGACGCGGTTCCGAACGCGACCGAGCCGAGGAGGCCGAGGCAGAGCGAGGCGGCCGCGAGCTGCATGGCACGGCGCGGCGCGAACGAGCCGGCGGGCAGGGGGCGCTCGGGTGCGAACGCGCGGTCGTGCTTCGCGTCGAGGAAATCGTTGAGCGCGGCGCCGAAGGCGAGGAACCCGATCGCAACGAGCGCGCCGGCGACGAGCACTTCCCAGAGCGGCGCCTGCGCGACGGCGGTGGCCGAGAGCCGGCTGTCGGCGCGCGCAAGCAGCACCATGAGCCAGACGTTCGCGACCGCCCCGAAGGCGATCGACAGTCTGGAAACCTCGATGGCGGCGATGATCCTGCCGACGACCCGTCGCATGGAGCGGATGGTACGCGGATGGTCGCTGCCGTGATCTCCTCCGCGATTCCCCCCGTGGAAGCGGAGGTACGCCTCCCGCCGGCCCGCGATTTCGCGGGAAACGGCACCGCGCCGCGCGCTCCGCATCCTCACTACCATGTCCCCCCTATGCAGACGACCGTCCCCATCGCCGCGAATGCGCGCGGACTCCGCATCGGCATCGCGACGAGCCGCTACCACGAGGGCGTGACCTCGCGCCTCATGAAGGGCGCGCAGGACGCGTTCCTCGCGGCGGGAGGTTCGGCCGACGACCTCATGCTCGTCGACGCGCCCGGTTCCTTCGAACTCGTCGCGATCGCGCACGCGCTCGCCGCGCGCTCGGACATCGACGCGGTCGTGTGCATCGGATGCGTCCTGACGGGCGAGACGACGCACGACCAGTACATCTGCCAGGCGGTCGCCGCGGGACTCGCTGCGATCACGGCCCAGTCGGGCAAGCCCGTCGCCTTCGGCGTCCTGACCTGCCAGAACATCGCGCAGGCCGAGGCGCGCGCCGGCGGCGACCGCGGCAACAAGGGCGTCGAGGCGATGCAGGCCGCGGTGATCGCGGCGCAGGCCGTCGGACGCGTGCACCGCATGCCGCTCGGGAGGCCCGCGACATGAAGCGCCGCATCCGGAACGACCGCCGCTTCGCGCTGCTTGCGCTCTACCAGTTCGACTCGGGTCTCGCGGGCGACCTCGACGCGGTGCGCGAGGCGCTCGACAGCGCGGCCGAGATCGAGGAGTTCGGCGAATCGCCCGACATGTCGACCGCCGAGGCGCGCATGGCCGCGCGCGATCCCGACGCGGCGCGCGAGCGTGCCGAGGCGATCGAGGCGGGGATCGGGCTCGCATCGATGGTGTGGGAGTTCCGCAAGGACGCCGACTCCGCGGTGCGTCCGTTCACCGCGGAATGGCCCGTGCATCGTCAGCCGGTGCTCGATCGCAATGCGCTGCGCCTCGGCTGGTACGGCTTCACGCACGGTGGCGATCCAGCCGCCCTCGCGATCGACGAGACCGTCGAGCTCGTCAAGACCTTCTCCACGGAGAAGTCGGGCGCGTTCGTGAACGCCGTGCTCGACCGCGTGGCGAAGTCGGCCGGAGGCGCGGGCTGATGGGACTGTTCCGCTCGGCGTTCGAGGCGATCAGGAAGGGACTGCAGCGCACCGCGGAAGCGGTGGGCGGCCAGCTGCGGTCGCTGCTTCTCGGAAAGTCGCTGAGCGAGGAGCTGATCGACGAGATCGAGTCGCGTCTGATCGCGGCCGATGTCGGCGTGAAGGCGGCGCGCGAGCTCGTCGCGGGCCTGCGCGCGGAGTTCCGCTCGGGCAAGGTCGCGCGCGGCGAGGATGCGCTCGAGTACCTGAAGCGCAGTCTCAAGGCGAAGTGGCCGGCCCTCGACGCGACGCGTGGCAACGCGAGCGCGATCGCGGTGGCGGAGCGCAAGCCGACGGTCGTGCTCGTCGTGGGCGTGAACGGCGTCGGCAAGACGACGAGCGTCGCGAAGATCGCGAAGGCGCTCCGCAACGAGGGGCGCAGCGTGCTGCTCGCAGCCGCCGACACCTTCCGCGCGGGCGCGGTGGCGCAGCTCACGGTGTGGTCGGAGCGGCTCGGCATCGACATCGTGAAGGGCAAGGCGGGCGCCGATCCGGCGGCCGTCGCGTTCGATGCCGCCGACGCCGCGGTCGCGCGCGGCGCGGATGTGCTGCTCGTCGACACCGCGGGCCGCCTCCACACGCAGGAGAACCTCATGCGCGAGCTCGCGAAGATCCGCAGCGTGCTCGCGAAGAAGATTCCCGGTGCGCCGCACGAGGTGCTCCTCGTGCTCGACGCGACCAGCGGACAGAACGCGGTGCAGCAGGCGCGCTTCTTCGGCGCGGCCGCGGGCGTGACCGGCATCTTCCTCGCGAAGCTCGACGGCACCGCGCGCGGCGGGATCGTCGTCGCGATCCGCGAGGAGCTCGATGTGCCCGTGAAGCTGATCGGCGTCGGTGAGACCCCCGACGATGTGCAGCCGTTCGACCCGGATCGGTTCATCGACGCGATGTTCGCGGAAGCCTGATCGGATCGGCCGTTTCCACGGGCGATCGTGGGCTATCCTCCGCCCGTCATGACGCTGTTCATTGTTGCGCTCGCGGTGGCCCTCGGCATCTCGTTCCTCTGCTCGCTCATGGAGGCGACGCTCCTCAGCCTGACGCCGGCGCAGATCGCGACGATGTCGCAGAAGCATCCGCGCGCCGCGACGATCTGGCGCGGCTTCAAGGCGAACATCGAGCGGCCGATCGCGGTCATCCTCATCCTGAACACCACCGCGCACACGATCGGCGCCTCGCTCGCAGGCGCGCAGTTCGACGACCTGTGGGGCTCCGAGTGGATCTGGGTGTTCTCGGTGGTGTTCACCATCGTGATGCTGCAGTTCACCGAGCTCCTGCCGAAGACCGTCGGCGTGCAGTTCAACATGCTGCTGGCGCCGCTGATCGCGCGTCCGCTGCAGGCGGCGATGCTCGCCTTCAAACCGCTCATCGCGGTGCTGCACTTCTTCAACCGTCCGTTCGAGCGGCGGAAGGACGATGGCGCGCGCCGCAGCACCACGCTCGACGAGATCGCCTCGCTCGCCGCGATGGCGCGCATGTCGAAGGACATCGGCTCGCACCAGGAGCGCGTGATCCAGGGCGCCGCGCGGCTGTCGGAGAAGCGCGTGCGGGACATGATGATCCCGATCGGGCAGGTGGTCATGCTCTCCGACGACCTGCCGCTCTCGCGCGCGATCGTGGCGGCGCACATCGATGCGCACACGCGGTTCCCCGTGCACGCAGCGGGCGATCCGGGGCGCGTGACCGGCTACGTGAACTTCAAGGAGATGATCTACTTCATGAGCACGAATCCCGCGGATCCGAGCCTGAAGGGGATCACGCGGCCCGTGACCTTCGTCGACGCCGAGGCGTCGGCGGTGGACCTGATGCGCGTGTTCGTCGACCAGCACGAGCACATCGCGATCGTGCGCGAGAAGGACGGCCGTTCGCTCGGGCTCGTGACCCTCGAGGATCTCGTCGAGGAGCTCATCGGCGATGTCGAGGACGAGTTCGACCGTCTGCCGCGTCACGCGCATGCGCTGAGCGGCGGTACCTGGCTCTTCGGCGGCGGCGTACCGATGAACGAGGTCTCGCGCCTGCTCGACGGGGCGCTCCCCCCGGGGACGGGTTCCCTCGCGTCGTTCATCGAGGTGCAGCTCGGCGAGATGCCGCGCGGCGGGCAGGTCCTTCGTCGCGACCGGTTCGAGATCCTCGTGCGCCGCGTGCGGCGTGGGCGGGTGTTCGAGGCGTCGATCTCGCGCGCGGGCGCCTCGCTTTAGGGCGCCGACCCGCGAAAAAGGCCGCTGCAACCCGTGGTGGACGGCGTACCATGGCCCCGCATGAAGCGGGATCGCCGCATCCACCGAAGGGCATTCACCATCGTCGAGATGATGGTGACCGTCGCGGTCGTGGGCGTGATCCTCTCGATCATCTTTCCGGCGGTCGGCATGGTGCGCAGGCAGGCGGGCTCGGTGTCGTGCCAGTCGAACCTGCGTCAGCTCCACGGTGCGTGGGAGATCTACCGCACCGCGATCAAGGGCATGCTGCCGATGTGCGACTTCCTCCCGGCGTCGACGCCCGACGGACCGGTCGGCGGCCTGCCCGAGGTGCTTGCGAAGACCCTCGAGCGCGACTGCTCGTGCTGGTACTGCGTGTCGGACTCCGATGAGAAGGGTTCGCGCATGGCGGGCACGAGCTACTTCTATGTGCCGGGGCTGCTGCGCTACTCGCCGCAGGTGCAGATCCAGGTCGGCGCGCTGATGATCGCGACCGCAGGCGAGCCGATGTCCGAGCGCCAGCGCGAGCGGCGACGGCGCGAGGCCGAGTCGAAGCTTGTGGGCGCGCTCTACGACCGCAGTCCGCGCGAGTTCGCGATCCTCACCGACAGCCAGGACCGCCATGTGATCGGCGACCGCAATCCGCGCAACGCCGTCTACATCGACGGAAGCGTCGGAATCCTGCGCGATGTCGGCGAGGACGAGGAGGAGGGCGGATGAGCGTGCTCGATGGAATCGCCTCGGTGCGCGACCGTCTCGACGAGGCGATCGCCGACGCGTGGGAGAACCGCCGCCGCGAGCTCGGGCTCGGCGCCGCCGGACTCGCGCTCGCCGCCGCGATCGGCTTCGGCGCGTACTGGTGGATCGAGATCCGCTTCCGCCCGCCGCCGTCGATCTTCGATTCTCCGGTCGACGATGTGCTCGGCTACTTCGCGCTCGACGACTTCTCCAAGCTTCCCGTCGAGGAACGCGTGCGCTTCCTCCTCGAACTCTCCGACCGCTTCCGCGGCATGGGACAGGCCGAGAGCGCGACGATGGCGGCGTTCCTCGCCGGCCTCTCGGGGCCCGCGCGCGAGCAGGCGACGCAGAATGCGCGCGTGCTCGCGAAGGACATCCTCGCCGAGGGCGCGTCCGGCTACTTCGCGGTGCCCGAGAAGGAGCGCGGCAAGTACATCGACGAATGGATGACGCGGTGGATCCGCACCGGCGAGCGCATCGCGACCGGCAAGGACAGCGAGAAGTCCGACGCCGAGAGGCTCGCGGACATCCGTGCCCAGGGCGAGCGTGGTCGCGCGCGCGCGGCCGAGCGCGAGCCCGGCCGGATGCCGAGCCTGACCGACGACGGCGCGATGCGCTTCCTCGACTTCTGGGCGAGCGATGTCGAGAAGGCGTCGAGCCCGGTCGAGCAGGGGCAGATCGTGCGCTTCCTCGGCGATGTGCGCAAGCGTTTCGGCGGGTGAGCGGCGCGTACCGCCGCGCTAGGCGTAGAGACGGCGCACGGCCTCGCACGCCTCGTCGTCGAAGCGGTCGTCGCGGCGCATCTGCGTGAACAGCGCGATCAGGTCCGGCTCGCCGAGCCGCGACTTCTCCGCGCCCGAGACATCGAGGTAGACGCGGCCGCGGTGCATGGCGATCAGGCGGTCGCCGAGCGTGGACGCCTGCTGCATCGAATGGGTGACCATCAGGGTGGTGGCCCGCGACTGCGTCACGAGACGCTCGGTCAGCCCGATCACCAGTTCCGCGCTCCGCGGGTCGAGCGCCGCGGTGTGCTCGTCGAGCAGGAGGAGCGGTGGGTTCGTGAGCGTCGCCATGAGCAGCGTGATCGACTGGCGCTGTCCGCCGGAGAGAAGCCCGATCGGATCGTCGAGGCGGTTCTCCAGTCCGAGTCCGATCTGCGCAAGCAGGCTTCGCCAGGCCGGGCGACTCGCGCCGCGCATGAGCGGCGCGAGCGAGCGGGCGCGTCCGCGCTTCGATGCCAGCGCGAGATTCTCCGCGATCGTGAGTTCGGGCGAGGTGCCCGCGAACGGATCCTGGAAGACCCGGCCCACGAGATGCGCGCGACGGTGCTCGGGCCACGAGGTGATGTCGCGGCCCGCGACCGAGACGCGGCCCGAGTCGAGCGCGAACGCGCCGGAGATCGCGCCCTGCAGGGTGCTCTTGCCCGAACCGTTCGTGCCGATGACCACGGTGAACGATCCCTCCGCGATCTCGAGCGATACGCCGTCGAGCGCGCGCACTTCGTTCGCGGTACCGGGGTTGAAGGTCTTGCGGACGGCGTCAAGTCGAAGCAACGGAGCCCCTCCTTCCCGCGCCGCGGCGCGTGAACCGCCGGAGCCGGTCGGGCGCGACGATGGCGACCAGCACCACCACCGCGGTGACGAGCTTCAGGTCGTTCGCCTCGAGCCCCATGCGGATCGCGATCGCGACCAGCAGCCGGAACAGCACCGCGCCCATCAGCGCGCCGAGCACGCCGAGCGAGACATCGCGCGCGCCGCCGACGAGCGTCTGGCCGAGGATGACGCTCGCGAGGCCGAACACGATCACGCCGATACCCATCTGCGCATCGGCGAATCCCTGCATCTGCGCGAAGAGCGATCCCGCGAGCGCGACGAGTGCGTTCGAGAGCGCCAGGCCGGTCACGATCATCCGGTCGGTGCTGGTGCCGAGCGCGCGGAGCATGCGCCCGTTGTCGCCCGTCGCGCGCATCGCCGTCCCGAGCTCGGTCTTGAGGAAGAGGATGAGCGCGATCGCGAGCACGACCGTGAGGATGGTGCTCGTCGCGAGGCCCGCGACATCGGTCGTCGGGACGGGGTATCCGAGCAGCGACAGCTCTCCACCGAACGCCGCGCGAATCGCGCCATCGACGGGCGTGAAGACCGTGTCGCCCGACAGCGGCAGGTTGCTCGCGCCCATGACGCGGAGGTTGACCGAGTACAGCGCGGTCATCACCAGGATGCCCGACAGGAGCGCGTTGACCTTGAAGCGCGTGTGGATCACGCCGGTGATCGTTCCCGCGAGCGCGCCGCAGGCCGCACCGGCGGCGGTGGCGGTCGCGGGGTCGTAGCCTTCGCGCAGGAGCCGCGCGGTGACCGCGGCGCCGAGCGGAAAGGAGCCGTCGGCGGTGATGTCCGGGATGCGGTAGACGCCGAACGAGAGATACACGCCGAACGCGAGGATCGCGAACACCAGTCCGATGGCGAGCGTGGCGACGACCAGGCTCATGAAGCGCCTCCGATCCGCATGGCCCAGCATGAGCCGCGCACGAACGCCGTCTCCTCCGCGAGCTGGGCGTCGTCGCCGAGATGCATGCAGTGCATGACCGAGCGCAGCGGCTGCTCGGCGAGCAGTGCTCCGCTCGCACGCAGGTCGCGCGTCGCACGCGGCACGGGCCGGTACGACACCGTCGCCGCGTGTGCATGCAGGAGCAGCGGGCCGCAATCGACGAGGTGCGCGGCGACCTCCGTCGGCAAGGTCGGGGCCATCGCGTGCGGACAGGCGACCCCGACGACCACCAGCGATTCGCCCGCATGCATCGGCTCGCCCGAGAAGCGCAGGTTCGCGCGGAGTTCGGCCGGGTTCATCTCCGGGACGGGGCGCTCCCATGCGTCGGGTGAGACGCGCGCCCACGCGCCGAGCGCGCCGTCGCACTCGCCGATCGCCGTGAACGCGACCGCCGACCCCGCCGCATCGCACAGCGCGGACGCGAGCGTGCGGAGCGTCAGGCGGGTGATCGGGGTTCGCTCGAACACGGCCCGGAACAGCGGCTCTCCGCGCACGACGATCGCATCGCGCGCGATGAACCGCACGAATTGACGCGGCGACTCGCCATCGTCGCCCGACGCGAGGCAGTCGGGCCGCGGCGCGCCCGCCGGCGCGACGGCCACGGTGCCGCCGGTCGCGAGACCTTCGCCGAAGTGCCCGCGCGCATCCGCCTCCCCGCCGGCGAGGGCGAAGTGCCCGAGGGCGATCGTTCCCGCGTCGAGCATCACCGTGCCCGAACGGACGAACGCGACCTCGGCGCGCGCGTTTGCGGGAGCGAGCACCTCGAGTTCGCCGTTCCAGCCGCGCCCGAAGCTACCGGGCAGCTGCCGTTCGGGCGCCGTTGTGGCCGCGGCCTCCTGCACGAGGAACTCGAGCTTCGAGATGCGCAGCATGTCGCGCACGCCCGGGCTTGCGGAGACGATCGCCAGCACGCCCTTCACCGAGCGGAAGCGCGCGTTCGCGCGCACGATCACGCCGAGCCCCACCGAGGAGATGAAGGTGACGGCCGCGAGATCGAGGTCGATCCGGGAGCGACCCGAGCGGATCGCCTGCTCGAGCGCCGCGCCCGCGGTGTCCGACCACGACGCGTCGAGTCGTCCCTCGAGGACGAGGAGCACGCGGTCGTCGGAGATGGTGGGTGTGATCTGCATCTCTTGCTACCTGCCGGTCGGTGCCGTGGTCGGTGTCGCGGTCGGTGTCGCGGTCGGTGCCGTCGTCTCCTCGGGACCGCTCATGATGACGGCCTGGTCGAGGAGCGACTGCGGCAGCGTGATCCCGTAGCGCTGCATGCGTGCGGGATTCACGAGCAGACGGGTCGTGGTCGGCTGGGAGAATGGAATGCCCGCAGGCGATTCGCCGCGGAGCAGGCGATCGGCGACACGGGCGGTGTCGCGCCCCGCGTCCCGGTAGTCGCACGACACCGAGAGGGCCGCGCCGAGTCGCACGCAGTTCGGCGCAAATCCGAAGACCGGGAGATTCGCGCGGTCGGCGGCGCGCACGATGCTCGCGAAGCCCGTGCTCGAGGCGTTGTCGGAGATCTGGAGGATCGCATCGATGTCGAGCGCGGCGAGCGCGTCGGCCGCCTCGGGCATCTCGGTCGGCTTGTCGGCGCCGACCGAGACGAGCTCGATGCCCGCCTTCGCGAGCTTCTCCCCCCAGACGGTGTTGTACATGACGCTGTTGGTTTCGCTCGGGCTGTACACGGTGCCCACCCGCCGGAGGTTCGGCAGCGCGGCGCGCGCGACCTCGATCATCATGTCCCAGTTCGAGCCGACCTCGACGCCGGTCACATTGGGAAGGTGATCCGTCATCGATTTCCCGGCGCCGGCCGCAACGCCCGAGGCGGAGAGCGAGAACAGGATCATCTGGTCGGGCATGCGTCGCAACGCGGTCTGGAGCGCCGGCGTGGTGAAGGTGATCACGAGATCCGGGCGGTCGGCCGCGATCGCCGAGGCCATCGTGTTCATCGTGCCCGAGTCGAACTGCGCGTCGTACAGGCGCATGCGGCAGTTGCGACCGTCGGCGTAGCCGAGCCGCGCCCATTCCTCCGCGAAGCCGGCTTCGCACTCCTCGAAGTTGGGCGTGCGGTTGTAGGTGAGGAGCGCGATCGAGGGCATCGTCCGGCGCGAGTCCGACTGCGCGTCGATCGCGGCGAGCGCCGCGCGCAGCGACTCGGGCGCGGTCGACTCCGGTGTGGTCTGCTCGGCCCTCGATCGGAGCGCATCGGGAATCCGCCAGTGGGAGGGCAGCGCGCGCCCGTCGAGTGCGACCCGCTGCGGCGCGAAGTCCTCCACCGGAAGCGAACGCGGATCGGCGCCGCGAAGCAGGAGTTCCGCGTACATGCCCGTCGTGATGCCGCAGGTGTCCCAGTCGGCGCCGATGTTCAGTTGCGCGCCCTGCGCGGCGAGTTCGGGGAAGTTCGTGATGACCGGGACGCCCCGCTCGGTGGCGCGACGGATGATCGTCGTGGCGGCGGAGTAGACGACGGTGTCCGGCGGCAGCCACAGGGCATCGACGCCCGAGGCGAGGATGGCGTCGACCGCATTCACGACCTCGGTGACGCTCGCGCCGTTTCCCTCCACGATCTCGAGGCCGAGCTTCGGCGCCACGCCGCGCGCGACCTTCAGGGAGGCCTCGGCGTTCGGCTCCGCCGGGTTGAACGCCACGCCGACCCGCGTCGCTTCGGGGTCGCAGGCCCGCAGGGCCTCGAGCATCGGCGCGATCGGCTGGAGGCAGCCGAACCCGGCGAGCGAGGCCGGTCGACCCGACCCCTCGATGTAGGGTCCCATCGGGATGTCGATGGCGGGCGGCGAGGACACGAACGCCATCACCTGCGGGATGCCGCGCGTGTTGGTCCGCGCGAACGCCTGCGTCGTGGCGGTACCGAGCGTCACCACGAGGTCGTAGCGAGGCGACGCCGTCACCACCTGCGTGCACATCTGCGCGAGCGTCGCCATGTCGCCCGCCGGGTTGTAGGCATCGAAGGTGCAGCCGCTCTCCGTCGAGTAGCCCACGGAAGCGAGGTGTGCGATCAACGCACTGCGCCCGATCTCGAACGCCGCGATGTTGGTGAACTGGATGACCGCGACGCGTACCGGTCGTGGGCCGCGGACATCGGCCTGGCCGTCGCGCATGCGCGACCGATCGGTGAGGATCAGGACCGTACAGGCGGCGACGATGAGGAGTAGGCCCGGAAGCAGGCTCCTCAGCCGCTTCCACATGCGTGGGGACATGTGCCCATCGTACAGGAGCGGGGTACGCCTCGGTCGGACGATCCCTACCGCCACTCGTGCCGCGGATAGCGCCGGCGGAGCTCGTTGCGCATCTCGGGGTAGAGGACCTTCCAGAAGTTCGCGAGGTCCTGCGTGACCTGCAGCGGGCGGAAGTTCGGCCCGAGGATCTCGACGACGAGCGGCACGCGGCCACCCGCGACCTTCGGGGTCTCGTCGAGGCCGTAGAAGTCCTGGATCTTCGCGCGGCCGCGCGGCGGCGAACCGGGCGTGTACTCGATCTTCATCCGGTATCCCCGCGGCATCGCGATCGCCGCGGGCGCCATCTTCTCGACGAACTGGATGTCCTCCCACGAGAGCGCGCTGCGCACCGCGTCGATCGCCGCGCGCGCCTCGACCTCCTTCGCGCGCACGCAGCCCGAGCAGATCTCGGTGCGGATCACATCGACATCCTCGTCGGAGTACGCGATCAGGTTCCGCTCGGGGAACCACTGCGCCACGCAGCGCACGCGCGCGATCCACGGCTCGCAGTGCTCGTCCCATCCCTCGAGCCGGATCTCGCCCGACCTGATGCGCGCGACGAGCTCGGCCTCGACCGCGGGCGATGGCTTCGCGGGGCGCGCCTTGCGCGCGACGACGGCGTCGTGGAAGAGCTCCTCCTCGGCGACCTCGACGGCGCGCGTCTCGCGGTTCCATCCCGCGGCGTCGCGGCGCGAGAAGGCGGCGGGCAGCGCGGCCTCGACGGTCTCCCGCGACACGGGATGCGCGACCGGGATCGAGACGAGGCGGTCGTGGTCGGGGCCCGACTCGCGCACTTCGAGCGCGACGAGGAAGCCGGGCTCGTGCACGAGCGATTCCTTCGCGAGCTCGACCTTGCGGCGACCCGCGAGCGAGCAGTGCGCGCGCTCGCGTTCGGGCTTGAACGCGATGCGGTCGGTGAAGCCGGCGACGAGCGCCGCATCGAGCGCGGCGTTCGACGCATCGCCGTCGGCGCCCTTCACGCTCCGCGCGAGCTGCTCGGTCACGAGCACCGCCTCGCGGACCGCGAGACGGTCGGCCTCGCGTGGAAGCGCGCGTTTCTCCGCGGCCTCGACGAGCTTCTCGCGCACGAGCGCATCGCTGCGCGGATCGTCCCGGTCGAGGAGCGACAGAAGCGCCTGCGGACCGATGCCGTCGGCGGGATCGCGGTCGGAGAGTGCCGCGGCGATGCGCGCGACGCGGCGCGCGCAGCCGAGGTTCGCGGCCTCGACGAGCGCGCGGGCGAGGCGTGGATGCGCGGGTACGCGCGCCATGGCGCGGCCGGTCGGGGTGAGTCCGCGCGCGGGTGCGGCGGCATCGAGCGCGCCGAGGTTCGCGAGCGTGCGCGTGGCTTCGTCGATGCGCGCGGGATCGGGGGCGTCGAGCCAGGGAAAGCGCGCGAAGTCCGCGACGCCGAGCGACATCGTCTCGAGCATCGCGCTGGCGAGGTCGATGCGCGCGACCTCCGCCATCGTGTGCGCGTCGCGTCGCTCGTGCTCGGCGAGGGTCCACAGGCGGATCGCCCTTCCGGGCGCGGTGCGTCCCGCGCGTCCCGCGCGCTGTTCGGCGCTCGCCTTCGACACCGCCTCGACGCGCAGGGTGTCGAGTCCGCGCAGCGGGTCGTAGCGGTGGATGCGCGCGAGGCCCGAGTCGATCACGGTGCGCACGCCGTCGATGGTGAGGCTCGTCTCGGCCACATTCGTCGACACGATGATCCTCCGGCGCTTTCCCGGGTCGACCGGCGACACCGCGCGGTCCTGCTCGTCGGGCGGCAGCGCGCCGTGCAGCGGCAGCACATCGGCTGCGACGCCCGTGCGGGCGAGCGCGATGCGCGCCTTCTCGCAGGTCTTCATGATCTCGTACGCGCCGGGCATGAACACGAGGATGTGGCCGGGGTCGTCGGAGCGCCCGCTCGCGAACGCGTCGAGCACGCGCTCGATCGCGGCGCCCGCGAGATCCCACGGCGTCTCGCGCGACGGCTTCGCGAGGTACTCGACCGTGACGGGGAACGAGCGTCCCTCGGCGACCACGCTCGCGCAGCCGAGGAATCCCTCGAGCCGCTGCGCCTCGAGCGTGGCGCTGGTGACGATCATGCGCAGGTCGGCGCGCCCCGCATCCTGCGCGAGCTTGACGAGACCGAGCGCGACATCGACCGCGACCGACCGTTCATGGAACTCGTCGAGGATCACGGCGCCGGTGCGTGCGAGCGATGGATCGCGCTGCATCTGCCGCACGAAGAGACCGTCGGTCACGAAGCGGATGCGCGTCCGGTCGGAGACCTTGCGGTCGTGGCGTGTCTCGTATCCGACCACGCCGCCGCACTCGCCGCCGAGCTCGTGCGCCACGCGCATCGCAAGGGTCCGGGCCGCGAGCCTGCGCGGCTCGAGCACGACCACATCCCCCGCGACGCCGTCGGCGTCGAGCAGGAACTTCGGCAGCTGCGTCGACTTCCCCGAGCCCGTCGGCGCGACGACGACGAGCCGGTTCGACCGCGCGACCTCCGCACGGATCTCCCCGCGCACCCGCTGGATCGGAAGCTCGTCGGGCGTCGGGGCGCGCGCCATCAGATCGCGCTCTCGTGCCACGAGTCGCCGCCGCGGCGCCTATGCCGCGGCCCGCCGCGCGTTCCGTCGCCGGACACGCGCTCCTCCTCGTCGGCCTCGAAGCGGGGCAGTTCGGGCGCGACGACGCGCTGGCCGATGTGCGACTCCCATACGACCTGCACGGCCTCGTCGACGCTGTCGGTGAGCGTGAAGATGTCGAAGTCACCCGCGCTCACGGTCGCATGCTCCTCGAGCAGCGTCGTCTTCATCCACTCGATGAGCGGCTGCCAGAACTTGACGCCGACGAGGACGACCGGGAAGGGCACGATCTTCAGCGTCTGGATGAGCGTGAGCGCCTCGAACAACTCGTCCATCGTTCCGAAGCCGCCGGGGAAGATGATGAAGCCGCGCGCGTACTTCACGAACATCACCTTGCGCACGAAGAAGTAGCGGAACTCGATGTCGACGGTCTGGAACGGGTTCGGATGCTGCTCCATCGGCAGCACGATGTTGAGGCCGACGCTCGTGCCGCCCGCCTCCTTCGCACCCTTGTTCGCGGCCTCCATGATGCCGGGGCCGCCGCCGGTGATGACGGTGAAGCCCTTCTCCGCGAGCATGCGGCCGCACTTCTCGGCGTCGAGGTACGACGGGTGATCGGGCTTCAGTCGCGCGGAGCCGAAGACCGCGACCCCGGGCGGGCACTTCGACATGGTCTCGACGCCGTCGACGAACTCGCTCAGGATGCGCAGGGCGCGCCAGCTTTCGAGTGCGAGTGCCTGCTTGCGTTCGGAGGAGTCCATGCGTGGAAGGTACAGGAGCGCCGATCGGGGTTGGGGAGCGCCGCCCGGATGGCGCTCGGGGGCCCGGGCTGGACGGCTCGTCCGCGGGATGTCGTCGGGGGGAGTGCCCGATGGGGGGCCCAGGCGGTGCCGGCGGCGGCGTGTCGGGCAGTCTGGAATCTCAAGTCCATGCTGTAAATGAACTTACAACGATCCATTTGAACCTAGCCCTCGATTTCGGTACACTGTCCGATCTATGGCAAAGGTCCCCTCGGCGCGTCGTAAGGCACCTGCAAGCACCACGAAGGGAGGCTCCGTGAAGCGAGCCTCCGCGAAGGGCTCCGACCGTCCGTCGGCGCCCGTGAGCGGTGCGGGCAAGGCCGCCGCGAAGACGCTGAAGGCCGCGACTCCGGCCCGACTGCCGAAGGTCGCCGACGCGGGCAAGGCCGCGACCAAGGCCGCGACCAAGACCGCGTCCGCGACCAAGGCCAAGACCGCAACGAAGGCGAAGTCCTCTCCCGCGACCTCTGTCTCGTCTGCGACCAAGTCCAAGAGCGCATCCCCGAAGACTTCCTCGAAGACTTCCTCGAAGCCTTCCGCGAAGACCGCCACCAAGTCCAAGTCCGCCAAGCGGTCGACCGCCGAGGCGCCCATCGTCGAGACCGTCGCAGGTGCAAGCGTCCCCCCCGCGCGCTCCGAGTCGACCATGCGTGCGATCGCCGCCGCGACGCCGCGCTCCCAGACCGTCCAGCCGCCCGCGCGTCAGCTCGGGCTGCGCGCGACGCGCCCCGAGGAGGTTGCCAATGTCCGCCCGCTCGAGATGAGGACCGGCCGAAGCAGCGAGCCGAAGGGTCCGCGCAGCGCCTCCGAGATCGGCAACTACCAGGCGGCCTTCCGCTACCTGATGGAGCGCACCGACTTCGAGCGCATGCGCGCGGTCAAGTACAACGAGCAGAACTTCAAGCTCGACCGCATGGAGCAGCTGCTCGCGAAGCTCGGCGACCCGCATCGCCAGATCCGCACCGTGCATGTCGCGGGAACCAACGGAAAGGGTTCCACCGTGCACATGGTCGCGTCGATGCTGCAGGCCTGCGGATACGCGGTCGGCGTCTACACGAGCCCGCACCTCGTCGAGCTCCGCGATCGGATCGTGATCAACGGGCAGCCGATCGACAAGGCCGTGTTCGCGGAGGGCGTGAAGGCCGTGGCGAAGGCCGCCGAGAAGGCCGGCGTCGAGCCGACCTTCTTCGAGGTCGTGACCGCGGTGTGCTTCAAGTACTTCGCCGAGCAGGCCGTCGACATCGCGGTCGTCGAGGTCGGTCTCGGCGGGCGCCTCGACTCGACGAATGTGCTCGTCCCCGAGGCGTGCGTCATCACCTCGATCGACTTCGACCACACCAAGCTCCTCGGCAACACGCTCGAGGAAATCGCGCGCGAGAAGGCCGGCATCTTCAAGAAGGATGTGCCTGCGTTCATCTTCGAGATGGATCCCGCCGTGCAGCAGGTGATCGCCGAGGTCGCGGAGCAGGTCGGCGCGCCGCTGCGCGTCGTGAACAAGGACATCGACTTCTCGGCGCGCTTCTGCGTGACCGAGGATCTCGGTCCGCACACGCGCGTCTGCCTCTACACGCGCACCTCGCGCCTCGAGCATCTTCCCGTGCCGCTTCCTGGCGAGCACCAGGCGTCGAACTGCGGCCTCGCGCTCGCGGTCGTCGACCACCTCAAGAGCGTGGGCTTCGACTGCCCCGAGGACCGCATCACGGCGGGACTCGCGGCGACGACCGTGCCCGGCCGCATGCAGCTCGTGTGGGACCGTCCGCGCGTGCTCGTCGACGGCGCGCACAATCCGGCCGCGGTCGGCGCGCTGATGCGCTGCGTCGGCGCGCATGTGCCGTACGACTCGATGATCTGCGTGTTCGGCTGCTGCAGCGACAAGGATGTGCCGGGCCTCATCGACAAGGTGAATCTCGGCGCCGACAAGGTGATCTTCACGCGCGCCGCGGGGAACCCGCGCGCGGCCGATCCCGAGGACCTGCAGAAGCTCTTCAACGAGCGCAGCGGCAAGATGAGCCAGGTGGCGCGCACGCTGCCCGAGGCGCTCGAGCTCGCGACGCGCGCGGTGAGCCGCGAGGATCTCGTCTGCGTGACGGGTTCCTTCTACCTCGTGGGCGAGACGCTGAAGCACCTGCGCCACTTCGACCGCGCCGTGGGCGGCAAGATCAGCGCCGAGATTCCGTGAGGTCGATGGACCGCTCGCGGCCGGCGACGCGCGCTTCGGCGTGGACGCTGTCCTCGCGTGTGGGTGCGTAGGCGTGTTCGCCGCGCGAAGGCCCGGATGAACACCGGATCCGCCGTTCGCCGCGTTCCTTACAATCCGCGTCCCATGTCCGCCCAGCCGACCCAGGAAGCCAGCGAGATCCAGCACCGCTATACGGCCGCGTACGCGAACGCCGTCGAGGAGAAGTGGCAGGCATCGCTTGCGCACGCCGACGGCGGCTACGGCCACCACCAGCCGAACCCGGGCGAGCCGGGCTTCGATGCGTCGAAGCCGAAGTTCTACTGCCTCGACATGTTCCCGTATCCCTCGGGCGCGGGGCTTCATGTCGGTCACCCCGAGGGCTACACCGCGACCGACATCATCTGCCGCTACAAGAAGCTCAAGGGCTTCAACGTGCTGCACCCGATGGGCTGGGACGCGTTCGGTCTGCCTGCGGAGCAGTACGCGATCCAGACGGGCGTGCATCCCGAGGTCACGACCAAGAAGGCGATCGACAACTTCCGGCGCCAGCTGCGGCGCTTCGGGTTCATGTACGACTGGTCGCGCGAGTTCGCGACCATCGATCCCGACTACTACCGCTGGACGCAGTGGATCTGGCTGCAGGCGTACTCGTCGTGGTTCGATCCCTCCGCGAAGGCCGCGCGTCCGATCGCCGAGCTCGAGGCGCGCCTTGCGCGCGAGGACGCGGAGATCGCGGTCGAGGGCGGAACGACGAAGCGCTGGTCGGCCGCGTCGCGTCGCGAGCGCCAGGCGCATCTCGACACCTTCCGTCTCGCGTATCTCGGCGAGCAGACGGTCAACTGGTGCCCGAAGCTCGGCACGGTGCTCGCGAACGAGGAGGTCATCGACGGACGCAGCGAGCGCGGCGGCTTCCCCGTGCTGCGCATGCCGCTGAAGCAGTGGATGTTCCGCATCACCGCGTACGCCGACCGGCTGCTCGCGGACCTCGCGCTCGTCGACTGGCCCGAGATGACGCGCACGCTGCAGACCGAGTGGATCGGCCGCAGCGAGGGCGCGGAGATCCGCTTCGCCGTCGAGGGTTCCGACGAAGCGCTGACGGTGTTCACCACGCGCCCCGACACGCTGTTCGGCGCCACCTACATGGTGGTCGCACCCGAGCATCCGCTGGTCGCCGCGGCGATCGCGCGCGGCAACGGTGCGCTCGCGGAGTATGCGTCGTGGGCGAAGAACCGCTCCGACATCGACCGGCAGGCGTCGAAGGAGAAGACGGGCTGCGCGACCGGTCTCTTCGCGATCAATCCCGCGACGGGTGCCCGCATCCCGGTGTGGACCGCCGACTACGTGCTCATGGGCTACGGCACGGGCGCGATCATGGCCGTGCCCGCGCACGACGAGCGCGACTTCGAGTTCGCGAAGGCGTTCGACCTGCCGATCGTGCAGGTCGTCGAGATCGAGGGCACGCCGTTCACCGGCGAGGCGGCGACCGCGGGCGAGGGTCGTGCGGTGCACAGCGCGAACCCGGCGACTCTTTCGATCGACGGACTCGCGACCGCGGATGCGAAGAAGTCCGTCATCGCATGGCTCGAGCGGCAGGGGATCGGCGCGCTGCGCGTGAACTACCGGCTGCGCGACTGGCTCTTCTCGCGCCAGCGCTACTGGGGCGAGCCGTTCCCGATCGTGTACGACGCCGAGGGCAACCACCATCCGGTGTCGGCGGCCTCGCTGCCGCTCGTGCTTCCGCCGCTCGCCGACTACTCGCCGGTCGAGAGCGACTCGCCGCAGCCGCCGCTTGCGAAGGCGCGCGAGTGGACGCACACCACCGCGGGCGCGGCCGGCGTCGATCCCGCGGTGCTTGCGCCCGACACGCCCGTGGTGCGCGAGACGAACACCATGCCCGGCTGGGCCGGCAGCTGCTGGTACTACCTGCGCTACTGCTCGCCGAAGGATGCGTCGCGCTTCGTCACGCCCGAGGCCGAGCGCTACTGGATGCTGTCGCGCCGGAAGTCCGCGGACACCGCGGGCGCCGCCGCACCGACCGCGTACGACCCCGCGACCTGCCACGCCGGAGGCGTCGATCTCTACGTCGGCGGCAGCGAGCATGCGGTGCTGCACCTTCTCTACGCGCGCTTCTGGCACAAGATGCTGTTCGATCTCGGCCATGTGTCGACGCCGGAGCCGATGGGGAAGCTCTTCCACCAGGGACTCATCACGAGCTACGCGTTCCAGCGCGCCGACAAGTCGCTGGTGCCGACCGATCAGGTGAGCGAGGTCGCCGAAGGCGAGTTCGTCGAGACGGCGACCGGACAGAAGGTCGTGCAGATCGTGGCCAAGATGTCGAAGTCGCTGAAGAACGTCGTCAACCCCGACGATGTGATCGCCGAATACGGCGCCGACACCTTCCGCCTGTACGAGATGTACATGGGGCCGCTCGAGGCGTCGAAGCCGTGGAACACGCGCGACATCGTGGGTGTGTTCCGCTTCCTGCAGCGCGCGTGGCGTCTCGCGGTCGACGAGCGCACGGGCGCGGTGCTCGCGGCGGCGACACCCGATCCGAAGCTCGAGAAGCTCCTGCACCGCACGATCCACAAGGTCGGCGAGGACATCGAGAAGCTCTCGTTCAACACCGCGATCGCCGCGATGATCGAGCTGGTGAACGCGGCCACGCGGCCGATGGGCCTCGCCGATCCGTCGCAGGGCGGCCTCACGCGCGATCAGCTCGAGCGCTTCGCGCGCATCCTCTGGCCGTTCGCGCCGCACTTCGCGGACGAACTCGGCGCGCGGCTCGGCGTCTGCTCGATGGAGCAGGGAGGCTTCCACGGAGGCTCGTGGCCATCGCACGATCCGGCGATGCTCGTCGACGACGAGGTCGAGATGCCGGTCCAGGTGCAGGGCAAGATCAAGGCGCGGCTCATGGTGCCTGCGAAGGCCGCTGCCGCCGAGGTCGAGGCGCTCGTCCTCGCGCACGCCGATGTCGTGGCGGCGATCGCGGGCCGGCCGGTGAAAAAGGTCGTCGTCGTGCCCGGCCGAATGGTGAACATCGTGGTGTGAGTGCTACCTTGTCCGCGTGCGGGCAGCTTGGTCTCCCAGCTCCGGTGGCGGCATCGCCAGCGCGCGTATGCGCGCGCTGTTCCTCGCGCTCGCGGCGCTGCTCCTCGCGCTGCCGCTCGCGTCGTGCGGGCCATCGCCCGCGCGCCTCGATCGGATCGCACCGCCCGTACGGTTCGCGATGCTGCGCGAGACGGCGGGGTGGTGCGGTGGATTCGATCCCGCGTGGTGGAGGGCGATCGACGGTGCGTACGCCGAGTACGACGCGGCGCTCGATGAATTCGTACGCGACGCGCTCGATCCGTTCGTGCGGGAGGTCGCGTTCGCGCGGCTGCAGGGAAGGCTGCCCGCGCGAAGCGGCGCGCTGGCGCAGGCGGCGGTTCAGGAGCGGCTCGCGAACGAGCTCGGCGAGCGCGAGCTTCAGCTGATCGTCGCGCTCGACGATGCGCTTCCTCCAGCGGCGGACCGCTACCTCGCGCTGCTCCGTGCGCGGATCGAGTTCCGTCGCGCGGTCGCGCCGCTCTTCGAACCAGGCGACACGCCCGCGGGTCCGCTCGAGGTGCTGGCGCTGAACCGCAGCGGTGCGATCGACGGACCGATGGTCGAGGCGGCGACCGTCTGCTACGCCGAGCTCACGGTCGCAGCGAGGGACGCGGGTCAGCGCTTCACCGCGCGGTTCGCC
>JBEAQW010000105.1:0-4441 GCA_041163725.1 Planctomycetota bacterium | reverse complement strand
GTACCCGACCAGGGCTTCCTCGAGGCGGCCGAAGGACTCACGCGCATCATGGGCGGCCGGGAGAGTCGAGGGAAGGACGACCGCCTCGCCATCGCCATGCACCGGGTCGATGATCACGATGGCGTGATCCGCGCCGAGCGCGCCGCTCTTCTCGCCGATGCCCTCGGCGTGCCGGTGGTCGCCTCGGGTGACATCCGCATGCACGAAGCATCGCGGCGGCCGATGCTCGATACGCTCACCTGCATCAAGGCGGGTATTCCGATCCAGCGCGCGCGGCATCTCGTCTCCGCGAACGCGGAACGCCGGCTTCGCAGTGCCGCCGAGTCATGCATCCGCTACGGCGACCGTCCCGATGCGCTCGACGCCGCGTGGCGTTTCCTCGAGCGTGCGTCGGCGTTCAGCCTCGACGAACTGCGCTACGAGTATCCCGACGAAGTGGTCCCTCCCGAGTACGCCGCGCGTGGATGCTCCGCGATGGAATACCTGAAGCTCCTCGCCTGGCGCGGTGCACGCGAGCGGTATCCGCGCGGCATCCCGCAGAAGGTCGCCCGCCAGATCGAGCACGAGTTCGCGATCATCGCCGACCTCGCCTATGCGCCGTACTTCCTGACCGTGCACGAGATCGTCGCCTTCGCGCGCGGGAGGGGCATCCTGTGCCAGGGGCGCGGCGCCGCGGCGAACAGCGCCGTCTGCTTCGCGCTCGGGATCACGGCGGTCGATCCGGACAGGGTCGATGTCCTGTTCGAGCGCTTCGTCAGCCGCGAGCGCAACGAGCCGCCCGACATCGACATCGACTTCGAGCACGAGCGGCGCGAGGAGGTCATCCAGCACATCTACGCGAAGTACGGCCGCGACAGGGCGGCGCTCGTCTGCGAGATCATCAGCTACCGGGGCAGGAGCGCCGTGCGCGATGTCGGCAAGGCGCTCGGCATCGCGCACGATGCCGTCGAGCGGCTCGCGCGTGAAGTCGATCGATGGGGAGGCGGCGGGCTCGGTACGCGCGACGATCTCACCGAGTCGGCGAAGCAGGGTGGGGCGCAGCCGATGCACGACGCCCTTCCGCCGGCATCCGCCGAGCGGATGCGTGCGGCGGGGCTTGATCCGACCGCGCCGCTCGTGATCCGCTACGCGCAGCTCGTCGACGGCATCCTCGGCTTCCCCCGCCACCGGTCGCAGCATGTCGGGGGCTTCGTGATCTCGCGGCAGCCCCTCGTCGAGACGGTGCCGGTGCTCGCGGCGGCCATGCAGGACCGCACCATCATCGAGTGGGACAAGGACGACATCGAGGCGCTCGGCATGCTGAAGATCGATGTCCTCTCGCTCGGCATGCTGACGGCGATCCGCAAGGCCATGGATCTCGTCAACGCGGATCGCGACGCCATCGCGCTCGGTGCATCGCCGTTCCGTCCGCCTGATGCGCCCGCCGTGCGCACCGATCGCGCCGCCTTCGTCCCTGAGTCGCTTCGCTCCGGAGCGGCGACCGGACCGCCACCCGCATCCGAAAGGCTCCGCCTGCATTCGATTCCGGCCGAGGATCCGGCGGTGTACGACATGGTCTCCGCCGCCGATACCGTCGGCGTCTTCCAGATCGAGTCGCGCGCGCAGATGTCGATGCTGCCGAGGCTGCGGCCGCGCTGCTTCTACGACCTCGTCATCGAGGTCGCGATCGTGCGGCCCGGTCCGATCCAGGGCGACATGGTGCATCCGTATCTCAGACGAAGGAACGGCGAGGAGCCGACGGTCTATCCGGACGACGCCATCCGCAAGGTGCTCGGCAAGACGCTGGGTGTTCCGCTCTTCCAGGAGCAGGCGATGGCGCTCGCCGTGGTCGCGGCGGGATTCACGCCCGGGCAGGCCGACGAGCTCCGCCGTGCCATCGCGGCATGGAAGCGGCAGGGCAACCGCATCGCGCAGTTCGGCGAGGCGCTCGAGGAAGGCATGGCCGCGCGTGGCTACTCGCGGATATTCGCGCGCCAGGTGTTCGAGCAGGTGAAGGGCTTCTCGGGATACGGATTTCCCGAGTCGCATGCGGCGAGTTTCGCGCTGCTCGTCTACGCGAGCGCATGGCTGAAGCGGCATCACCCCGCGGCCTTCGCGGCGGCGCTGCTCAACAGCCAGCCGATGGGCTTCTACGCTCCCGCGCAGATCATCGGCGACGCGCGCGACCACGGTGTGGCGGTCCGCGAGGTCGACATCCACTGCTCGCAGTGGGACGCGACGCTCGAGCGTGGAAGCGATCTCGCGCGCCGTCTTGCGGGAGAGGCACCGCTCTTCGGAGAGGCCGTGCACACGCGTCCGACGGGCTCGTGCCGTCGGACGCAACGCGAGATCGAGGATGCCGCGCTGCGGCTCCGCGTGCGCCATCCCATCGCACGGATCGGCGTGAACCGCACGACCAGCTCCGCCGATGGAGTGTGTGTCGAGGTGTTCGAGCCGCCCGGCACCATGGAGGGGAGTCCCCGCTGGCGGGAGCCCGAGCCAGTGGCGATGTCCGATCAGGCGAGCGATTCCTTCCGTTCATCCACCGATGGGGCTGCGCAGCTGGATCCCAAGCACAGCACACATCCCGCGGTCCGTCTCCATGCACGGGGACGAAGCGTGCGTTTCGGTGGTGAGCACGCCGTGCCGCCCGAACCTCTCTGCGCATCCTCATCCGATGCACTGGAGGAACCGCACGCCTTCACACGATTCCATGTCCCCGCGCAGCCGGCGATCCGTCTCGGCCTACGCATGGTCCGTGGCCTCGATGTCGAGGATGCGCATCGCATGATCGACGCCGTGCGCCGGCATGGCGTCTTCCGCTCGATCTCCGACCTGCATGAAGCCTCGGGCGTCGGCACCGCCGCATTGCGGAGGCTCGCAGCCGCCGATGCATTCACATCGATGGGGCTCGACCGTCAGCAGGCCTCGTGGCAGATCCTCGCGCTCAGGGACCGCAGCCGTCCGCTCTGGTCCTTCGCGGAGACTTCCGCAGCGTCCGGCTCGGCGCCGGACAACCCGCGCATCCCTTCTGCTCAGGCGAACGACCGCGAGGCCAACCTGCCGCCCATCGAGGAACTCTCGGGAATCGCCAGGGACTTCGAGGCGACGGGCGTCTCGCTCAAGCGTCATCCGATCGCGTGCATCCGTCCGCGGCTCACACGCGCATGCGTCGTCCCATGCGCGTGGCTGCGCGACGCCGCGCGCACCCCGGCAGGCCGCATCCTCTCGGTCGCGGGACTCGTGCTCGTGCGGCAGCGGCCGTCAACCGCGAAGGGCGTGGTGTTCATGACCCTCGAGGACGAATCGGGAATCGCGAACCTGATCTTCCGCCCGAAGGTGTACGAACGCCTGCGTGGCGAGGTGCGCCACGCCGCGGTCCTCTGCGTGCGGGGGAAGGTCGAGCGTCGCGACGGTGTGGCGCATCTGCTGGTGGCGAACGCCCGCGACATCGCCGCAACGCTTGCGCGGCAGGGTGTGGGCCCACCATCACGCGATTTCCACTAGCACTCAGCCTGCCCGCGGATCCTACTCAGCGTCGTCGGCGTCCGAGGAGCCCTGCGAGACCGAGCACCGCGATGGCGCCGGGTGCCGGAACGCCGAGGGTGAAGGAGCCGGTTGCGGTGTGCATCCAGTCGCCCTTTCCGTCGCCGTCCCGGTCGAACCAGTCGCCGGCGTTGAAGCGGATGGACAGCGAGTAGGTCCGCGCTGCATGGCCTTCGCTCAGGACGAACTGTCCGATGCGGACATCACTCTCACGAAGTCCGGGCGAGTTGCCCACGCGGCCCTGCCCGTTGCCGGGTTCGGAGTTGAACCACGCGAAGTCGTCACCCCAGGGGAGGCTTGCGCGATTCCAACTCGAACTCACGGCCTGCGTGGAGAAGATGTCGTCGAACGAGTCCTCCGTCGAGTTGCCCCAGCCAGCGATGCCTCCGATGGTGAGGTAGGAGTCGAAGGCGCGGTTCGCCGACCCAGTGCGCGAGGGATCCCAGGTACCGTGGGTCTGGGAAAGCACGGGGTCGCCCAGATCGGTGTTGTAGTCCTGATGCCAGAACCCCTGGAACCACTGGGAGTTCTCCGCGGTCAGGTCATAGGCCCGAAACAGGGTGTCGGTCGGACCATCGAACCGGGCCGCAACCGTGTACACCACCAGCGACTGGCCCTGCTGCACGACCGTATTGGAGGTGACGGAGAATCCGACGAAGTCGCCGTAAGCGCATGCATCGAAGGCACATGGCGACAGCGCACCGGCCAACAGGACGACCACCGCACCGAGAGATGTACGAGTCATGGGAGGGGACAGGTATCGCGTGATCACGCGCAGCCGGCCTAGGGAAGACCGTTCGTCACACTGAGCGTGGGTGAAGCGATGGACAGGGGACGCGCCGAGTTTGCCGCGGTTCTCGGCACTTGCAACAAATACGGTTCAGAGGTCGATCAGATTCCGATACTGCGCGTGTAG
>JBEAQW010000104.1:0-6584 GCA_041163725.1 Planctomycetota bacterium | reverse complement strand
CCGTGTTCGACGAACCCACGATCCGGTTGCCCGAGATCGTGAGCGCGCCCGTCGCCGAGGCGCCGTTGTAGGCCGTCATGCCGATGCCCGTGCCGTCCGTGCCCAACACGTTCACGAGGTTGCCGGTGAACGAGATGTTCGACGCCGCCTGGTCCGCCGCGAAGGCGTTGCCGAGCTGCAGGACGCCGACGACCTGCGTGCAGGTCGGGCAGGTCAGGATGTCCGGACCCGAGGCGATGTTGTTCGCGACCGCGACGTTCGAGAGCGTCGCGAATCCGTTGTCCTTCGCGCGGGCGACCGCCACGCGCACGGCGCTGCCGGTGGTGTTGGTCACCGTGAAGCCGTCGAGGCGCACGTCGCTCGCGAAGATCTCGACCGCGTAGTCGCCCGAGTAGGTGATGACCGACTCCGCGCCACGCGCGCCGTCCGCGGCGCTCACGCCCGCGTTCGCGCCGAGGATCGTCACGCTCTTCGAGACCTCGAGCACCTCGTTGTAGGTGCCCGCGGCCGCGATGACGGTGTCACCCGCCGACGCGAAGTCGATGCCGGCCTGGATGGTGCTGAAGTAGCCGCTGATCGTCGTGCCCGACACGACCTGGACCGGCGGATACACCACCACGCCCGAAGCCGTCGCATTCGCCGCAACCGCGGCGAGCTGCGTCGCGTTCATGCCGAGGACATCGACGGAGACCGTCGAGCCCGAGACGAAGCGCGCCGTGATCGCGTCGAGCTCCGCCGCCGTGGCGAAGGTCGCGCTGTCGATCGCGAGGATGCCGTAGAGCTTCTCGCCGGAGGTGAGCAGCGGGAGCGCCGCGTTCAGCGAGAGGTACTCGCTGCCGCCCACACCCACCAGCGCCACCGTCGCATCCGAGAAGGCGAGCTTCTCGACACCCGTCACCGTGTCCACGCCACCCGTGGTGGTCGTGACCGTGATCGGCGACGACAGGCCGCTGATCGCGTCCGTCGAGGCGTCCGCGTACTCGGCCGTATCCGTTCCCGCGCCGCCGTCGAGGCTGTCGTCGTCGGCGCCACCATCGAGCGTGTCAGCGCCTTCGCCACCCGACAGGGTGTCGGCGCCAGGACCACCGTTGAGATCGTCCGCGCCCGATCCGCCGAGCATGGAGTCGTCACCGCCGGCAGCCAGCGCCACGAGCGCGCCCGCGCCCTGCACCTGGAAGCCGTCCGCGTTCTCAGAGCCATCCACGGTCGCCGTGTCGGCGAGCGTGACGAGGCCGTTGCCCGCGTCGGTTGCACCCGCCGCGATGAAGGTCTCGGCGCGGCCCACGCGCACGGCACCCTGCGAGACGGTGTTGCCCGTCATCACGAGGCCGGAGTAGGAGATCGGACCGTTCGGGTGCCCATTGTGGAGCGCGCGTGCGAAGATCGCGTTCGTCGATGCGGAGACCGTGTTGCCCGTCACCGTGATGCCCGACATCGTCGTACCCGCGGTCTGCGGGGGCACGCTGCCGGTATTGATGACGATGCCCTCCATCACATCGCTCACGGTGTTGTCCGTGATCGACAGACCGGTCACGCTGCGCTGGCTCAGCACCGTGACGCCGCGGTAGGCGCCTGACACGGTGTTGTCCACGAAGGACACGCCCGAGACGGCGCGGTCGCTCATCGAGATCTGGATAGCCCACGCAGCCGCGCCGCTCGCCGCCGTCGCGTCGGTCGGCGCCACCAGGCCGAGATCGACCGTGTTGCCCGAGATCGTCGCGTTGAGCACGCCGTCGAGGTTGATGCCGCGACGACCCGTCGAGGTCGCCAGCGTGTGGCTGATCGTGTTGCCGGTCACCGTCAGGCCGTCCACGTTGAAGAGCACCATGCCCGTCAGCGCGTTGCCCGAGATCGCCTCGATGAGGTTGCCGGTGATCGTCCAGTTGGTGCTGCCGATGCCGCCGCCCGAGCCGAGGCCAAGGCGGATCGGGCTGTCGGTCGTGCCCGTCATCACGTTGTTGCGGATCGCGAGGTCGCTGTAGGCGTTCGCACCCGACTCGCCGCGAATCGCCGAGGCGCCGCCGCTGAAGCGCATGCCGTCCACGGTCACGCCGTTCGACGCCACCGTGATGTTGCCGAGCAGCGTGCTCTCGTCGCCGCGGACCGCGCCGCCGGCGACGCCAGCGTTCGCGCCGAGGATGGTGAGCGACTTCGAGAGCGTCAGGCTCTCGGAGTAGTCGCCCGCCGCCACGGTGATCGTGTCACCCGCCGAGGCGAACGAGACGCCCGCCGTGATCGTCGTGAAGTACGCGATGTCGGCACCGCCGCGGACGACCGCGACCGGGTTGTTCGAGAACGCCGCGAAGCCCGCGAAGTTCGCGTTCACCGCCGCGAGCTGGTCCGCGTTCATGCCCACGAGGTCCACCGAAACGGTGCTCGTACCCTTGCGGTCCATGAAGCTCGACAGCACCGCCGTCGCCGTGGCGTCGGTCGGGATGTTCGAAGCGTTGATCGCGAAGGTGCCCGAGAAGGTCACCGGCTTGGTGATCGCAGTCGTCAGCGTGATCGCCGCGCCGGTCTCGACGCGGATGATGTCGTTGTCAGCCGCCGCCTCGATCGCGTTGTAGAGCGCGTTCTCAGGCGTCGCGAGCGCCGCAGCGCCGTTCATCGCCGCGATCGACACGAAGACCTCGCCGGTCTTCGTGCGGACGAAGCCGCGCGAGACCTTGTCGACCTTGTGCGCGATCTGGTCCTCGATCGCGAAGAGCTGCTCGAGCGAGGTCGACTCGCCGTCGAGCGTCACGCCGCGGAAGCTGCTGCCCGTCGCCGAGATGTCCGCGCCGATGTTCGACGTGCCGGCCACGATCGCCGCCGTCGACGCCCAGTACGCGTTGCCGCCGAGCGTGTAGCCCGAGGCGCCGTTCGCGAGGTTGATGTCGTACGCGTTCACCGCGTCCAGCACCTTGAAGGTGTTGCCCGAGAAGCTCGGGACCGACGCGCCCTGCACCACCGAGCCGAAGCGGAAGTCCGCGATCTCGTTGTTCGAGACCGACACGCTCGCCGAATCGGTGTTCATGAAGACGCCGACCGAGCTCTGCACGCCCGAGCCGGGGCCCGTCATGCGGTTGCCCGAGATCGAGACCGTACCCGAGAGGTCGCCGCCGGTGTTGCCGAGGCGGACCGCCATCGCGCCGTTGCCGCCGGCGATCGTGCCGGTGGCGGCGATCAGGTTGTTCGTCACGGAGAGGCCGTTGGCGACATGCCCGGCGTTGAGGCCGAGGTTGATGACGCCCGAGACATCGGTTCCGCCAGCGACCGTCGCGATCGCGACGCCCGAGATGATGTTGTTCGTGATCGACGCGCCCGAGACATCGCCGCCGGCGGCCTCGGCGCCCATCACGCGCACCGCGCTACCCGCGGTGTTCGAGATCGAGAAGCCGTCGATCGACACGTTCGCCGCGCCGATCTGCACCGCCCAGTCGCCCGTGACCGCGATCGACGACTCGCCGCCGCGCGCCGCGGTGCCCGAGACGCCCGCGTTCGCGCCGAGAAGCGCGACCGACTTGGTGACCGAGACGGCTCCGGCGTAGGTGCCGGCCGCGACGGTGACCGTGTCGCCGTCGACCGTCGCCGACGCGTCGAGCGCCGCCTGGATGGTCGAGTACGAGCGACCCTTGCCCTCGAGGACCACCGCGCCGACGCCCGTGCAGCTCTCGTCGGCCGCGCTCGAGGCGTACGGCGAGAAGCGCAGCGTGCCCGGGATGGCCGCGGCCAGCGCGTCCGCATCGGTGATGCCCCACCAGTTGCAGCCCATCTCGTACGAGGCGCCGTAGGCGTCGTTCACGCCGTCGGTCCAGTTCGTGAAGCTGTTGCCCGAGAAGGTCGCCGTGCCGCTGGAGATCTGGTCGACTCCGCCCGTCGCTCCGAAGCGGACCGCCTCGAGCACCGTGGAGTTGTAGCCCTCGGCGCCGATCGAGGCGTCGATCGAGTTGCCCGTGAAGGACACGCTCGGAGCCGTGCCGGTGTAGCCCGGGAGACCGAAGCTACGCAGCGCGATGCCGCGGAAGGGCACCACGTCCGTGTACGCGCCGTCCACGAGCGCCTTCGCGCCCTGACGGTCGTTCGCCGCCACGGTGACGGTGTTGTCCTCCCACGAGACGAGGCCCGCGCCCGCGATCTGGAAGTTGTGGTAGAGGCCGATCAGGCTCGCCGACACGGTGTTGCGTCGGATCACGCCAGGCTGCGCGTGCCCGTAGGGCATGTACTGGATGCCGATGCTCGTGTTGACGAACTGGTTGTCCTGGATCGTGCCTGCCGTCGCCTGCACGTAGATGCCGCGGTTGTAGATCGAGTTCACGAACGGACCGCCGTCGACGAAGTTGCCCTCGACGAGCATCCCCTCGCGGAAGCCCGCGGGGTCGAGCGTGTTGTTCGTGGTCAGGATGTACATCGCGATTTCGCCGCCGTAGATCCGGTTGTTGCGGATCGTCAGGCCGTTCGCGGACTGCGTGAGGATGGGGTACGGCCAGAGCGACGCGATGTCGTCCTCCGCGCGCAGGTTGAGGCCCTCGATCGTGACATCGTTCGCCTCCACGTAGACCAGCACCTCGGCCGTAGTGATGATTCCCGCGGGATAGGTCACCGTCGCCTCGGGAGCGCGCTCGCCATTGCCCGCGACCAGGGCGTTCGGCCCGCGCAGGGTCAGCGACTTCTCGATCGTGAGCTGCTCGGCGTAGGTTCCCGCGCCGACATTGACGGTGTCGCCCGCCGACGCGAAGTCGATCGCCTGCTGGATGACCGTGAAGTACGCGATGTCGGCACCGCCGCGGACGACCGCGATCGGGTTGCCGCTGAAGCTGGCGAACGCGGCGAAGTTCGCGTTCACCGCAGCCACCTGGTCCGCCGACATGCCCGCGAGGTTCGCCGAGATGGTCGAGCCCGCGGAGAGCCGGTCGACGAAGCTCGACAGCACCGCCGTCGCCGTGGCGCCGGTCGGGATGCTCGTCGAGGTGATCGCGAAGGTGCCCGAGAAGGTGATGTCCTTCGAAATCGCCGCAGTCAGCACGACCGGCACGCCGTTCTCGACATGGATCGTGTCACCCGTGCGCGAGAGCGCGATCGCGCGCTCGATGGCGCCGTCGATCGTGAAGGGCGCCGCGAAGCTCGCGAGCGTCACGTACAGGTCCGTCGCGCTCGTGCGCACCAGGCCGAGGCCCGAGTCGTCGATGCCGTCGCTGGTCTGGTTCGCGATCGTGAAGTTGTCCGCGAGGCTCGAGCGCTGGAGCAGCGAGCCCGCGGCCGAGTAGAACGACACGCCGGTCGCATCCACGCCGCCCGCGTTCCACAGCACCACCGACTTCAGCGAGGTGTCGCCCGCGATCATCGCGTCCGCGTCCGTCGAGTCGACGATCAGGTCGCCCCACGGAGCCACGCAGTTCTGCAGGCTCACATTGCTCAGGCTCACGCCACCGAGGTCGTCGTAGAGCTGGAAGGTCAGTGCGCCCTTGCCCACATGGCCCTGCACCGTCACGTTCGACAGCGAGACCGTGCCGAGCGCCTGGCGGCCCGAGCCGTTCGTGAACACGATGCCGTAGCTGTTCGAGTTCGCCGCAGTGCCGTTGCCCGAGGTCACCGTCACGTTCGACAGCGTCGCGTTGCCGTGGAAGCCGAAGAACGACAGGTCGTGCTGGTTCGTGACGCCCGCCACGCTGTTGTTCGTGAAGGTCGAGTTCGAGACCGTGAAGTTCGTGTTGATGTTCGAGAGCGTGCCCGACGGATTCGTCGAGATCGCCGAGGACTTGCTCCCGCTCACCGTGCAGCCGTCGATGGTCATGCCGTCCATCGTCGTCACGGCCGTCGCCACGCGCACGCCCATGCCGTTGCCGGTCATGGTCGAGTTCGAGACCGTCGCGTTCGAGATCGTGCCCGAGCGGTAGTGGACCGCCACGCCGTGGTTCGTGACCACGACGTCGTCGACCTTCACGAACGACACCGGGGTGTCGCCGTAGACCGCGATCGCGTCCGAGCCGCCCGAGCCGCCCGGGCCGTCCGTGCTCACGCTGCGGATCACGAGCTGGTTGTCGGCGTCGAGGCCCGAACCGGTGACCGAGATCACCGGCGTGCCCACGCCCGCCGCCGAGACGAGCGCCGTGCCGCTTGCGCCGCTGCCGGCGCCGACGAGCGCGATGCGCTTGTCGATCGAGATGTTCTCGGTGTAGGTGCCCGCCTGGACGTTCACCGTGTCACCCGCGTCCGCCGCGGTCACGCCGCGGCCGATGTTGCCGGTCGCCGAGACGTACACGTTCGCCGACTTGACGCGCACGAGGCCGAGCGCCGTGTCGTCGAGCTTGTCGGTGATCTTGTCCTCGACCGCGTAGAGCTCCGCGAGGGTCGCCGAGGCGCCGTTCACGCCGTCGAAGCTCGAGCCCGTCGCGTTGAGGCCGCTCGAGGTTCCGAGCGCGATGTAGTCGCCCGTCTGGCCCGTCATCGCGAGGTCCGACAGCGTGCCGCCGGTGATCATCGCGTAGGTCTCCGTCGACGGCTGCGTCGCCGAGAGACCGGTCGCGCCGCCGGCGATCGTGTTGCCGGCGCCGACGGTCAGCTCGACCGTGCGCTTGGTGACGAGCGGCGCCACGCTGCCACCA
>JBEAQW010000103.1:0-4414 GCA_041163725.1 Planctomycetota bacterium | reverse complement strand
GCTGCTCTCCGACCAGCAGGACACCGATCCGCGACTCGCGCTCGAGCGCATGCGCCGCACGCGTGGCCAGCTCGCCGTCACGCCGCCCGTCCGCGTCGAGAGCGATGCGCGCACGAACTCGCTGATCGTCTCCGGTGCGGCGCGCATCATGGGCGTCGCCGAGGGACTCATCCAGGAACTCGACCGCGACACCGATACCGACGGGCGCTCGTGGGCCGTGTTCACTCCGACGAAGGCTCCGGTCACCTCGCTCGTCGAGGAGGCGCGGCGCATCCTCGAGAACGCGGGAACGGGTGGCACCTCGCGCATCGAGCTCTCCGCGCTCGCGCAGTCGGGCACGATCGTCATCGTCGGTAGCGCCGAGGGAACCGAGCGCGCGAAGGAGATCCTCGCGGAGCTCGACGGCAAGGCGTTCGCCGCGCCGCAGGCCGACTTCAAGGTGATCCAGCTCCGACATGTCTCGCCCGATGTCGTCGTCGCGACGCTCGGCGCGGTCCTGTCCGACCGCTCGCGCTGGCCCGCATCGCTCGTCTCGGCCGCGAAGGCCGGGGCGCCGGTGATGGAGCCGAAGGTCGTCGCGGATTCGCTCAACGCGCGTGTCGTCATCACGGCGCCCGCCGAACTCATGCCGATCGCCGTCGAGGTGGTCTCGCAGCTCGATCGTCCGCGCGAGGGCGACGCGCCGGTCGAGATCCGCGTGTACTCGCTGTCACAGGCGTCCGCGGACACCGTGGCGAAGGCGGTCGAGCTCGCGGTCACGGCGCGTGCCGGCTCCCGGCCCGGGCGCCTGAAGCCGTCGATCACGGCGGAACCGACCAGCAACTCGATCGTGGTCGCCGCGGATCCCGAGCAGCTCGATGAGATCGAGCGGACGGTGCGCGACATGGATGTGCGCGGTCCACGCGATGCGGCGCGCGTGCGCACCGTGTTCCTGCGGAGCGCGCGCGCGGGGCAGATGGCGCCGCTCGTCGAGCAGCTCCTCGCGAACGAACCCATCATGATCGGTCGCGGCCGTGGCGGTGCGCAGCCGCCCGCCGGCGAGCCCAAGCTCCGCGTGATCGCCGACGAGCGCCTCAACGCGGTGGTGATCTCCGCGACTCCGACGGCGCTCGACGCCGCCGAGGAGATGCTGCGGCAGCTCGATGTGGCGCCGGGAGGCGAAGCCGACCGGACCGTGCGCGTCATCACGCTCCGCAACGGTGATGCCGCGGAGGTGGCGAAGAGCCTGACCGACATCTTCGAGACCGACGACGGCACCGAGGTGCCGCCGATCATCAAGGTCAGCGTCGCAAGCAACAGCCTCCTCGTGCGCGCGAGCGACAAGCAGCACACGATGCTCGAGACGATCGTGTCGCGGCTCGACAGCGCCGCGCTCGCGAGCTCGCGCTCCCTGCGCAGCGTTCCGCTCGATCCGTCGCAGGGCGACGCCGAGGATGTGGCGCGCCTGCTTCGGCGCATGATGCAGCAGTCCGATGGCGAGGTCGAGGTCATCACGGTCGAGGAACTCCTCAAGCGCTACGACGAGCCGAAGCCGGCGGCGGGATCGCAGAGCCGTCTCTTCGACGCGCAGCCCGTCGCACCCGCGCGTCCGTTCGTTCCCGGCTGGCCGCCTTCACTTCCCGTCCGCCTGGCGTTCATCACGCAGGTGTTCGCGCAGGTGGATGCGCGCGAGGCCGCGTCCGCGCGGCAGGAAGACGCCGCGAGCGGCGGTGCAGGCGAGGACGGGAGTGGCGACGGTGTCACCGTCGCGATCGACAAGGATTCGAACTCGCTCCTCCTCCTCGGTTCGCCGCGGGAGATCGAGCGCGCCATGAAGCTCATCGAGCAGGCGTCGAAGTCGCTCCCCGGCGATGCCTCGCGCCTGCGCTCGATCAAGCTCCCCGCGTCGGCCGATGCGACGCGCATCGCCGGCATCGTGTCGAACGCCATCGCGCGGATGACGCCCGCCGGCGGGCGTCCCGGCGACCTCGCCAAGCGCGTGGCCGTCGTTGCAGACGAGGAGACGCGTTCGGTGCTCGTCGTGGCGAGCGACCGCGACTTCGAGACCGTCGGTCAGCTCATCGCCGCGCTCAGCCGCGGCCAGCAGTCGACGCAGCTCGTCGTGCGCAGCTTCGTGCTCCGCAACACCGGCGCGGACCGCGTTGCCGAGGCGCTGCGTTCGGTGCTCGCGCAGGGCGGAAGCGGCAAGCTCCGTTCCCTCGCGGTCGAGCTCTCGACCGGCGATTCGGGAAGCGACGGCGGTGCGGCCGAGGATGCCATCGCGTTCGATCCCTCGAGCGTCCGGATCATCACCGAGCGCGGCTCGAACTCGGTCACCGTCGTCGGTTCACCCGACGCGGTGCGCTTCGTCGACCGGTTCGTCGCGTTCGCGGACCGCACCGACCGCGCGGCCATGCCTGCGCTGCGACTGATTCCGATCGCGCACGCGAAGGCGACGGATGTCGTCAAGAGCCTGCAGACGGCGTTCATCGCGCGGAGCCGCTCGCTCAGCGCGCAGGGCATCGTCGCGAGCGTGCCGGAGTTCTCCGCCGACGACCGCACGAACATGCTCATCGTCGCGGGCGGTTCCGACGCGAACGGACAGCTCGGCGCCGAGATCGACCGGTTGCTCGCCGTGCTCGATGCGCCGAGCCCGATCGCGGGCGCCGCGCTCGAGGCGATCGCGGTGCTGAATGGAAAGCCGAGCGAGGCGCTCGCCACGATCGAGAAGGTCGTGTTCGCCGCGAACCCCTCGCTGCGCGAGCGCGCGCAGATCGTGGCCGACGACGCCGCGGGCGTGCTGCTCGTGCGTGCCGACGACGGCGCGCGTGCCGAGATCGCGTCGGTGCTCGACGAGATCGACCGGAGCGCCGTGAGCCAGTTCCCGATCCGGCAGATCAAGCTCGAGCGAGCGGACGCGCAGCGCGTCGCGACGGCGCTTCAGAAGCTGTTCGACGACCGAGCGTCGATCGCGACCGGAGGCCGTGGCCGTGGAGCGCCGCGCACCGTCTCGATCGTGGCCGATGTGCGCAGCGCATCGCTGTTCGTGACCGCGGGTGAATCGGATTTCGCCGAGATCTCCGAGCTCGTCCGGGGCTTCGATGCGCCCGAGACCGCGAAGGCGCTCGACTTCAAGGTCGTTCCGCTCGCGCAGGCACGCGCGACCGAGGTCGTCGCCATGCTCGAGCAGATGCTCGCGACGATGGGTCGCGGCGACGCCGACGATGTGGTGAGCGTGCGCGCCGACGAGCGGCGCAACTCGATCGTGGTCGCCGGTCGCGGCGACCGGTTCGCCTTCGCGGGAGAGTTCATCGCGGCGGTCGACGCCGAGCCCGCGGAGGGCGCCACGCGCTCGGTCCGGACCTACGCCATCCCGCACGGCGACGTCGATCAGATCGCCGGACTGGTGCGCGATGCGATCGGCGAGCAGACGGGGCGCGGCGCCGCGCAGTCCGGCGCCGGCTCGCGCGTCATCCCGGTCGGACGATCGCGGCGCATCGCGGTCCGCGCGACCGATGCGCAGCACGCCGAGATCGGCGCGCTGCTCGACTCGCTCTCGCGCACGCTCGTGCAGGAGGGGCGCCAGACGGCGGTCATTCCCGTCGAGTTCGCGCCACCCGCCGAGCTCGCGACGACGCTCAAGACCTTCCTCGACGACCGCACCGCCGCCTCATCCGGTGGCGCCAGCTCGGCCACGATCGTCCCCTCGGCGTCGGGCGGAGCGCTGCTGGTGGCGGGTTCCACCGACGAGATCACGACCGTCCGCGACCTCGTGTCGCGGCTCGACCAGCCGCAGTCCGGCGGCGACCGACGCAGCGAGATCATCGTGCTGCGCAAGGGCGAGGCCATGACCATCTCGCGCCTCGTGAGCGATCAGTTCCGCGGCCGCTCGGGTGGGCAGGGCGTCGCGGTCAGCCCCGATGTCCGTACGAACAGCATCATCGTCTCGGCGCCTCCGGTGCAGCTCGGGCAGATCAAGTCGCTGATCGAGAAGCTCGATGCGCCCGCGAGCGCCGACGAGAGCGTGATCCGCACCTTCGCGCTCCGGAATGCGAAGGCCGACGAGGCCGTTCGCATCCTCACGAGCTCGCTGCAGCTCGACGCCAAGGGCCGCGCCCAGAATGTCGCGGTTCGCATGGATCCGGGTCGTCCGCCCGTGCAGGTGAACGCGCGCGTGATCGCCGATCCGCGCTCGAACTCGCTGGTGGTGACCGCGACCCCGGAGAGCTTCCCCGTCATCGAGAAGCTCCTGTCGCAGCTCGAGGATGCGCCCGCCAAGGCGCCGGTCGAGTTCCGCATCATCCCGCTGCAGTACGCGGCGGCGGAGGATGTCTCGCTCACGCTCGGCCGCCTCGTGTCCGAGCGCTCGTCGCCCGGCGTCGAGTCGCCGCGCATCGAGGCCGACGCCACCGAGAACCGCCTCATCATCGCGGCG
>JBEAQW010000102.1:0-10591 GCA_041163725.1 Planctomycetota bacterium | reverse complement strand
GTGAGCTCGTCGAAATGATTCCTGGCAATGCGGATCTGCGTGCGGACGTCGGCGCGATCCTCCTCGCGCAGGGCGATGCCGACGCGGGACGCCAAGCGCTCCTGGATGCGCTCGTCGGCGGAGGGACCTTCATGAGCGAGCGGGCGATGGTTGCGGCGAGCGTCCGCTACCTCCGCTCGGCGATCACGGCGGAACTGCCGGAGGACGAACGCTCCGTTGCACGGAACATCGTCGCGGAACTCATGAAGGGTGCGCCGAACGACCCGGTGCTTCGCTACTACCAGCTCGCACTCGACTTGCGCTCGGGCGACGACACCGCGCGCGACCGGCTTGCATCGCTCGCGCGAGGTGCGCGTGATGCCGGTGCCGACGCGCTCGCGGCAGAGATCGAGGCCTTCCTGTCCGCAAGCGCACCCCGCGCCCGACCCGATCGCTGATCGGCGAACCGTCAACTGCTACATTCCCTCCGTCCGCTCGACGCGGACATGCGCTTGGTTCCGAAGGCGGTGCGAATCCGCCACGAAGGCGTCACCGTGAGTCCGCGCAACGCGGGCGAGTCGGGTCGAGTTCCGAGCGCATCGATATCCCGCCTCCGCTCCTGAGGCCGGCCCGACACGCGTGCGCGCGATGTCCAAGACCGGCCTGGGAAACTCCCGGAGGAGGTCCGTTCGTTCACCGCGTTGGAGTCGCGGTCGCCGCGGCCGCTCATGCCGCGCGAAGGAGTCGGCACATGAAGTGCATGTCCGTGATGTCCTGTCTGCTCGTCACCGTCGCGTCCGCCCATGCGGATCTCGTCGGGTCGTACACCATCGGAAGCGGCACGAGCACGAGCTTCGTGCAGTTCGAGTTCACCAACGCGAACACCTATCTCTACGAGGTTCGATACGACGGCGCGATGTCGGGTAGCGACCTGCTCGCAGTCATCGCGGCGGCGCAGCCCGACTACTTCTCGTACGAGGTGCAGTCGTTCAGCTTCGGCGATGTCCTCTTCGGAGTCTCGATCGGCGCGGATGCCGACGCCGGCTTCGGTACGCCGCCCGACTACCTCGACTACTGGCACTACTGGACGAAGGAGCCGGGGGACGCCGCGTGGACCGAGTCGTGGATCGGCTTCGGCGACCGCGTCGTGTTGGACGGGTCGTGGGACGGGTGGGTGTTCAACTCCGCGAACGCACCGTCGACCGTGCCCGGACCGGGCGCCGTCTGCGTGCTCGCGCTTGCCAGACTGCTGCGCCGCCGCGGACGGTGATCTGGCACCGCGCTACTTCAGCGTCGAGAGGTACGCGACGACATCGCGCATCTCCGCGTCGTCGAGCACCGACTGCATCGAAGGCATGGCGCTCGCGCCCGCGTTCGCGTATCCCTCCACCACCTTCTCATTCGGATTGATGAGCGAGTGGAGGAGGTAGTTCGCATCGCCGCGCGTCGCCACTCCGTCGAGGGCAGGGGCTGCGTTACCGCCGTTGCCGCCGATCGAGTGGCACTTCATGCAGACGGCGCTCTGGTGGTAGAGCACGATGTCGCGACCGCGCGACGCATCACCGCCCACGAGCGCGAGCGCTTCGTAGCGGGCGTTGACATCGCCAGAGATCGTCGCAAGCCAACGGTCGACCGCGGTCCGGAGCGATCCGTCACTGCGCGCCATCCCCGCCTCGAACACCTCGAGGCGCAGGGCGGGTTCGAGCGAACCGTCGACCAGCTTGGCGGCGAGCGGCGCAAGGGGGGCGTCCGCACCAGCTCCCGTCGTGATGAGATCGCGAACCGCACGCTGCCGTTCGAGGATCTCGCCATGTTCGACCGCGTCGGCGAGTGCAGCGGCCGCACGCGGATCGTTGCGGCGGAGGAGCATCGTGCGCGCTTCGGCGCGGAGCTCGGCCGCATTCGACGAAAGCGCCGCGTCGAGCGCGAGCCCGACGCGGTTGCCGGTGTCGCTCGCGAGCGCACGGAGGCTCGAGACGCGCTCGGCGGCCGGAAGCGATGCGTCGCTGACCGCGCGCAGCGATGCCTCGGGGTCGAGCGAGACGCCGATCCGTGCGGCGGCCTCGCTGACGGCGCTGCGGATGGTCGGGTCGGCGCTCTCGGCGAGCGGGGCAAGCTTGCGGGACACGATCGACTTGAGCTGCGACGCGTCGCGTGATGCGCCATCGATCGGACGGAAGGCGCCGTTCACGCGGTTGCGCGGCGCAGGCGCGGTCCACGAGGCGAGCGCCTCGAGGGCCTCGAGCCGCATCGGAAGGGGATTCGCGGGCGAAAGCACGATGTCGCAGAGAAGCGTCGCGGATTCCGCCGTGCCTTCCGCGAGGCACGCTTCGATCGCTCGACGCAGATGCGGGAACTCGCTGCGGTCGACCGGCTTCATTCCGATCGGCTGCTCCCAGCGGCCGTCGGGCAGGCGCCACGCGATCGCGACATGATCGCCGCCGCCACCTTCCGCGTGCAGCGCCTCGATCGCGTAGAGGCGACCCTTCTCGAGGCGGATGGGCTTCGAGACCTGGCCGGGCTGACTCTCGAAGTCGCCTGGATTGGCATAGCCCTCGACGCGCGCCACCGCGCGGAGTCCCGCGCGACCTTCGTCGGAGGAGACCTTGAGCACCGAGTCATCGTCGGAGCAGATGGCGAACATGTACTCGCCCGACTCGGGGGCCTCGACGACGCCGGTCACGCGCGAGATGTAGCCGTTGCCGATGTTGCGCTTCCAGTCGCCGATCGTGCCCTGCATCGACTGGTCGGGCGCCTTGGCCATGATCGCCGCGTCGTCGAAATCGGCGAGCGTGCCCGGGCGGCCGAGCATCCACACATCGCGTGTGAAGCGATGCGCCGGCGGCGCCTCGTCCTTCGCGAGCGAAGCCGAGTCGCTCGGAGCGAATCGCGCTGCAGACGCCGCGAGCTGCGGACGCAGCGCGGTCATCGGGATGTCGTTGATCGCACGCGCGGCCTCGAGGCGAAGCACGCGCTCGGGATCGTTGAGGAATCCCGCGATGCGCGGATCGCGGAGCTTGCGCATCGAGAGAAGCGCCGCCATGCGCAGCGATGCGATGGGCTCCGCGCCGAGTTCGCCGAGCTTCGCGCGGTCACCGATCCACGCGAGACCCTGCACGCCGGCGTGCCGGAGGAACGGATCGCGATCGCCGTTCTCGGCGAGCATCGAGATGATCGCCGGCTGCTGATCGCGCGCGCCGATCTTTCCGAGCGCGAGCGCCGCGAACGCACGGACGCGCGCGGAGTCGTCGCTGCAGAGTTCGCCGAGCTTCTCGGCGGACACCGCGTCGCGGGCCTCGCCGAGCATGCGTGCGGCCTGCGCGCGCAGTTCCGCGTCGCGGTCATCGAGCACGGGACGCACGAATGCAGCCGGGTCGTCGTCGCCGTGCAGCGTCTGGCGCTCGAGCACGCCGGAGTCGCGGAGCATGGCGTTGGCCTGCTGACCGAGTGCCCAGATCGCGTGGATGCGCGCGAAGCGACCGGTCGCGTGCTGCGCGATGTCGCCGAGCAGTGCGGTGGTCTCGCGCCCACGCGCGGCGAGCGTGAACTGTGCGCGCTGGCGGACGCGCCTGTCGGCGTGATCGAGCAGCGCCGCGAGTTCGTCGGCGTCGCGGTGCGCAAAGCCCTCCGCGAAGAGGCGCGTCACTTCCGCGATGCGCGGATCGGAGATGCGCTCCGCATCCCACACGGCGTAGAGCTCGCCCTTGTCGCCCGAGTTCCATCCGCCACCCCAGTCGGTCATGTACACCTTGCCGTCGTAGCCGAAGTCGACATCGGTCGGGAGGACGTTCTCGACGAAGGGATGCTCGTCGACGACCTTGAATCCGGCGCCCACCGGCTCGACGGCAAGCGCGAGGATGCGCGAGTAGCTGTCGCCGCCGAGGAAGTCGCACAGGAAGAAGTGGTCGTTGTAGCGCTCGGGGAGTCCGAGGCCCGGATAGAACGCGAGACCCGACGGCCCGGCGCCGACATGGTCGAGCGGCGGAAGCGTCCATGCGGGCTGCAGCGGCGAGAACTCGCTCACCTTGTGCGGAGCGAGGTCGGGGCGGAGATGCCAGATGCCCTCCTGGTTCCACGGGCCGCGCTGATTCGCGCCCTCGAGCGTCTGGTAGTCCATCGACCAGCCGGTCTCGCCACCTTCCATGCAGTAGACGAAGCGCGCCTTGTCGCCACCGTCGGAGTTGTTGTCGCCGGTGAAGAGATTGCCGTAGTTGTCGAAGGCGAGTTCCTGCGGATTGCGCAGGCCGGTGTAGTAGAGCTCGAGCTCGCTTCCATCCGGGTTCATGCGGAACACCGCGCCCGAACGCGGGTCGTGGAGCTGCTCGCCGTCGGAGGTGCGCACGCTGTAGCCGCGGTCGCCAATCGACCAGTACACCTTCCCGTCGTAGCCGAGCACGAGTCCGTGCATGTCGTGGCCGCGCAGCGCGACGCGGACGCCGTAGCCGGTCGAGTCCTTCATGGCGAACTCGGCGACGCCGTCGCCATCGGCATCGCGCAGCCGCCAGAGGTTCGGGATGTTCGTGTAGAAGATGTCGCCATCGAAGGCGAGCACGCCTGCGCCCGTGCCGTCGAGCGGTTCGTTGAACGGACCCGCGAAGATCGTGCGCTGGTCGAGCCGGCCATCGCCGTCGGTGTCGATGGCACGCGAGACCCGGTCGGAGTACTTCGAGTAGTACGCCATCCCGCCTTCGCGCTTCGATGCCCACTTCTCGTACATGCGGAGGCGGTCCTCGACCGTCTCGCAGGCGATGTCGTCGAGCAGCCAGTAGGCGCTGTGGCGGTTGTCCTCGACGCCGAGGTCCTGGCGGTCGCTCTCCGCGAAGTAGAAGCGGCCCTGTTCGTCGATGCAGAAGGCGACGGGATCGTCGAGCAGGGGGTAGGTGGCGACGGTCGACTTGGAGAGTCCCGCCACCGGCTTGATCTTCACCGACGCGTCGGTCGGCGGCGCCACGGCGGGCTTCGCGGATCCATCACCGTGCTGCGAGGGGGGAACGATCGGAGTCGCCGCAAGGCTCACGGCACCAACCAGCACGAACGGCGCGAAATGGACGGACATGCCGACCATGCTAGCGGTCGGGGGGCTCGATCGATCCACCGTTCCGCCGAAGGAGCTCATCATGGAAGGGCGAACGACGCAACTGCTGGGCCAAGACCTGCTTGAACGCCTCGCGCGACCGCGGCATGTCGCTGACCGCGCCGCTCTCGAGAAGCTCTGCGAGACGCGCGTCGAAGCAGGCATCGAGGAACCGCCACGCATCACGGGCGCGCCCTGCGTAGACGAGGTCGAGGAATCCCCTCAAGGACGGTCCGATGATGAGGTCGGAGTCGGTCGCGGTGGCCTGCGTTTCACGGACTCGCGAGAGGAGGGAGGACAACTCCGCCTCCGTGGGGCCGGAGGAAGCGTCGGAATCGAGGAATCGGAGCTGACCGGCGCGCGGTATCGCCTGGAGGCGCGGCACGGGACTCGCGGCGCCCGATGTCAGCCAGTAGCGGTAGGACAGGTCCGCCTGGATCCAGTGGTCCTCGGCGAACATGCCATTCTCGAGCGTTGCGACGGGCAGGAACTCCCCCGAATCGTCGGCGTGGAAGAGGTAGGTCGTCGAGTAGCCGCCTGAGCCACCGGAGTCCGACCGAATCCAGATGTACGACTGCGGAGAGTCATCCTCAAAGCCACCGGCGCCGCGGAGCCGCACGGAGCCGGCGGTCGGGTAGGACATGAGCGAGCGGAAGGCCGTTCTTCCCCCGATCTGCACCTCAACCAGCCTTCGCCACTCGGGGTCGTCGTCCCAGCGCGGGCGAGAGATCTGTATGACTGCAGTGTCGATCAATTGGGTTGAATCGACCTTCATTTGAGGGAGGATCCTGCGGAGGAACCAGATGTCGACCCGCTCCGGGAGGGCGTAGGAGGCCATCAGTAGACTGAGAATGAGTGTGAATGACCCTACAACTGGGTGTCTGCGCCGGTGAGAGACCGCACCAGGCTGCGACAGAGAGGCACCGCACTCTGGACAAATGTGCTCTTCTGACTCTTTGTCTGGGGTCACCGGATGTGCGCAAGACCGACAGAACGGCCGAGCGGCGCGTCGACCTCGAAAGAGGAGGACGGAACTGGCCAGCACCGGACCTGCACCGAGGAGAGCGGTCCATTGAAGCGCGGTGAGTTCTGCCATCGCACCGTTATCGGCAAACCGAGTCTGCGCGGTGGAACGGCCCGATGGGGAACACGATGGCGCATCGGTACGGCGTGATTCGACGAATCCTCCGGCTTCTCGGTAGGTACGAGGGGCCCGCTTCCGCGGGGGACCGGTTCGCCCACTTGAACCCAGGCTGGTTTCACACACAGGAGTCTTCGATGGCAGGCAAGCTTCTCAGCATCGGTACGGCACTCGCACTCGGCTTCGCGGGCATCGCGGCGACCTCGCAGAGCGAGACCGCCGCCCCGAGCGCGACGGCGATCGCAGGCGTCAATGTGTTCGCCGTCGACTCCGTGCATTCGACGGCGCTCTTCCGCGTGCAGCATGCGGGCGCGGGTCAATTCTGGGGTCGCTTCAACGAGCTCGCAGGGACCTTCACGCTCGCCGAGGATCCGGCCAAGATGGCATTCGCGATCGAAGTCATGATCGCCAGCGTCGATTCGGGCAACGACAAGCTCGACGCGCACCTCAAGAGCCCGGACTTCTTCAACGAGGCCGAGTTCCCGAAGATGAGCTTCAAGTCGAAGTCCGCCAAGAAGGCAGCGAACGGCATGTTCGAGGTCGCGGGCGACCTGACGATGCACGGTGTCACCAAGCCGGTGACCGCCATGGTCGAGGTGACCGGAATGTCGAGCATGATGGGCGAGCGTGGTGGCGTCGAGGCCGTCTTCACAGTCAAGCGCAGCGATTTCGGCATGAACTACGGAGTCGAGAAGGGCATGCTTGGAGACATGGTGAAGGTGGTCGTCGGCCTCGAGGGAGTGCAGCCGAAGAAGTAATCGCGGTGGGGGCGAACTCGATCCGAATGCAAGTACCTGCATGAAGGCGACTTGAGAACACTGGTTCCCTGCCCGTCCGGGTACTTTCGGATTCTTCGACTCAGCCGCAACCCTACCGAAATCGTCGGCGAATAGCCGCCGGTCTTTCAGCCTTAGTGCCATCGCCCGACCGAATCCACACGGCCCCGTGGGTTCTGCCGGGCGATGTGCCTTTTGCAGCTTTGGGGCCTCGTGGACCTTTACCGCACCCTGGATCAGAGATCCCGCCGCACGCAGCTGCGTGAGGCGCATGGATTCCTCCCGGAAACCGTGCCGAACCTTGGGGAAGTTCACCCGCTTGGCCGTTGAGTAATGGCTGCGGACGCAGGGAAGGAGCGAGCGATGGCGGATGAGCAGACGAACGGGCAGGGTCGTGAGGGCTTCGATGGGCCAGACTTCGGGATTCCGGGCTTCGATCAGGCCGGCGTCGAGAGGGAGGGTGCCAAGAGTGGAGCCACGAGTGGAGCCACGAGTGGAGCCACCAACGGAGCTGGAAGGGTCGACGACAAGAGCAAGCCTCGGAGCGGAGCGACTCGGACGGGCGATGGAGACGCTGGGCGTTCGGCCGGACCTGGAGCGGGCGACCCCTTGCGAAGTACGACCGAAGTCGATCCCGCCGCTGCGCTGAAGCCGCATGCCAAGCGCACCGATGCGCCGAAGACCGACATGGGAGGGCCAGAAGCTCCTTCTGCGACACAGCCGGGGGCTAGACCCGCCGATGCGACGAGTCATCGTACCAGCGGTGCGGACGGGGAATCGGCACCTGATGTGGCCGACGATCCGACTGTGAACCCTTCGGCAGATGCATCGAGCGCGGAGGTGATCAATGCAACGAATGATGCGACGAATGACGCGCCTGTTGTCGAGACCTTCAGGGTCGAGTCGCCCGATGCAGCCACTTGTGGTGAATCCACGAGCGGCACGACGAGTGGCGCGACGAGTGGCACCTCGAGCGACACCTCGAATCGCAGGGAGAAGCCTGACGAGAAGCGCGGTCGAGCCGATCGGAAGTCGGGTCGGCAGGAAGCTGAGTCGAATCATCAACCCGACAGCTCGACGATCGACTTCGCGATTCCGACCCTGCGGCACTTCGCCAGCTTCACGCGCACGCCGCAGACGATCGAACACTACATCGTGAAGGCGCTCCAGGAGAACCGGCGGCTCGACCACATGCTCATTCATGGCCGCCCTGGATCCGGCACGACCGTCCTCGCGCGCACGATCGCCCGTGAGTTCGGTGCGGAACGCGTCGTGGAGATCGACGCTCAAGAGGGTGTGAACGGAGCGAAGCTCCGACGCGCACTCGCGCACATCAATCGACGCGGCGTGCTGATCATCCGCCACATCGAACTGCTCGACCCGGAGTGCGCGCACATCCTCGGCGGATACCTGAAGGGAACGCCGATCGCACGCGAAAGCACGCCGAACGACGCAATCCGCATGCGATGGGAGAGCATGAGGGATCGTCAGATCTCGCAGTCGGCGCAGAGCGGACCCGGTGCTCCACAATCGCAGCCACGCGGACCGATCACTCCCGGAGGTACCGTGATCGGGACGGCCCTTGTGCCTGCGCGGCTCAGCTACACGCTGCGGAAGAACTTCGACCAGTTGATCCATCTCCGTAGTGATCCGAAGGCACTCCGCCATGCGCTCTGCCGTGCGCTCGCAATCCACCGGATCCGGATCGCGCCTGATGCGTTCGGGCGCATCGAGCGCGTCCTCGGTTCGCTCATCGACGGCACGGAGCCGCTGGCGCGCGCCGTGCTGGTGCGCTCCCAGATGGAGGGGGTGGCGGTCATCGACGACGCGCTCATGCAGTCGATCATCGAGGAGGATCTGCACTCCCGCCTTCCCGATACGCAGTACGCAGCCTCGCTCCGCCAGCATCTCGGTGGGCGGAAGGTGAAGTCGGCAAGCGACGACGAAGTCCGGCGCATCGACGACGAGACCGGCTGGGGACCCGACGCGACACGCTCGGCGATCACGGCAATGCTCCGTGAGAACCGCGCGCGGCGACAGCAGGAGCTTCCACCGATGCCGTTCTAAGGCTCCCATTCCGGGATCGAATGCGGGGGTGAATGCGGGGGTGAATGCGGGGGTGGATTCGCGTGCGTCGCACTTCGTGAGTTCGCATCGACATCGCACTCGGTGATCCAGAGGGAGTCGCCGTCCGTGAGCGACGACCACTCGGCGGTGAGTCGCTCGATCGCTTCATCAGGCATGGGTGCCGCGGGCCACGCGCCGAAACGGGCGCAGACGCGCTCGCGGAGATCGGGGTCTCGCGCGCACTCGCGCGACATGATGTCGACGAGCCGCCGCTCTGCACGGGCTCGGGTCGAGAACGAAGCGAGATCCACGCCGAAGCGATGCTGGTGCGCGACCACATGCACCGCCCCGACGGTGGCCTCGCGTCGGACGATGGCGGCGGCCACCGCATCGGCCATGTCGCCGTAGATGCCCTGCGCGACCTCGCGGTCCTCCTTCGAGAAGACGATCATGGTTCTTCCTTCCCTGCGATCGAAGCCGGTGTGACTGGATACGGACGACCCTCCGTCCGAATGCGCGGGAATCTAGAGGCGCGTGGGCTGTACCCCGCTGCTCCTGCTTTTCTTTTCTCGAGTTCGATGGATGGACGCGAGTCAGATGCCGAGAGCCTCGCGCGCTGCACGCCACTGGTTCCGCCGCTCGGACTTTGGACCGCGGATGTAGAGAACATGCGTCCGGCCCATCATGCCGCGCAGGGACTTCCGACTGCGCACAAGCGTGAGCTGCGAGACCTGACCGAACAGTGAGTCCATGCAGTCGATGCGACCGATGGAGTCGCGGGGGATCACGACATGCGACGATCCTTCGCGTATCGACACGCCGTCGGTGTGGATGATCCAGGTGATCGTGGAATCACCGTCGACTCCACGCGTGCGGGCGATCGAGAAGCCGAGCGAGACGATCGCCGCCAGAAATCCGAGCAGTGCCGTGAGTTCGCATGGACCGACACGACCCGGCGCCCGAATCATCGCGGCGGCCGCGACGACGGTTCCCGGCACGCACAGGGCGAAGCCAACGAGGAGAAGCGCACGGGAGCCACGGCGGGCAACACCCTGCAGCACCACGCATCCATCGAGTCCGTCGGCGCCACACTCCGGACACAGTGCCTCTGCATCGATTCCCACGCGGCTATAGCCGCAGGAGGGACAGAAGCGGTGCGGGTCGCCTTGGCCCGATGCCATGAGTAAATGATACTTGTGCGGTACGGCCAGCCGAGGTGTTCGAGCCCGAGAGCGGCAGATCGTGCATGATGATGCAGAGCGCTACTCGCAAGGTCATCCGATCCCCGCGCCTCACTTCGGATGCTTCCAAACCAGTCCACCGATCGGCTCCGACTTCCGCGAGAGGAAGAGGAACACCCCACCCGCCGCGACCATCGTGATCGACAGCAGCATGGGAAGCGTGAGGAATCCGAACGCGATCACCGGCGAGTCCGCCTCGCGGAACTGCTCGGTCGAGTAGCGAAGGACGCCGTATCCGGCGAGGAACACCGCAGCGATCGTGCCCGCACGCCGGGGTGCGAGCCAGGCGACCGACATGAGTATGAGTAGTGCA
>JBEAQW010000101.1:0-9875 GCA_041163725.1 Planctomycetota bacterium | reverse complement strand
GTGCCCGCCAGGGGAGTTTCTGATGGGGTCGCCGGAGACGGAGAAGGACCGCAGGCCCGTCGAAGTTCAGCACAAGCGCGTCATCGGCGAGGCCTTCTACCTCTCGCAGAACGAGGTCTCGCAGGCGGAGTGGCGCGCGATCGCAGGTTCGGACCCGGGGTCCTGGGAGGGCGACGATCTACCCGTCGAGAGCGTGTCGTGGCACAACATCCGCGAGGATTTCCTCGCGCCCTCGCGCGGTTTCTTCCGGCTGCCGAGTGAGGCTGAGTGGGAGTACGCGTGCAGGGCTGGGACGACGACGGCGTTTTCGTTCGGCGAAACGATCACGGAGGAGCAGGTGTGCTTCAACCGCATGAGCATGAAACCCGTCGCCTGCGGCAGCCTTCCCGCGAACCCGTGGGGGTTCCACGAGATGCACGGGAATGTGTCGGAGTGGGTGGAGGATGTGCACTCCGCGTACCCAAAGGAAGCAGGTGGGCAGGAGGCCGTTAAGGGCGGTGCGTCGACGGTCCGGCTGCAGGGCACCGTAGTCGGTCGAGATGGGCAGGCGGTCGTTGCGGGCGGTGCGTCGACGTACCGCGTGTTGCGCGGCGGCTCGTGGCTCGACCGCAGCTTCTACCTGCGTTCCTCCTACCGCACCTACTTCGCGCCCAGCGGCGCGTTCGACAGCGTCGGGTTCCGCGTCGCGAGGGCCCCCCTCTGAGTTTCCTCTACGCTCTTTCCTCTTTCCTCTTCCCTTCTCTCCTTCTGGTTCCTCTCGGCGCGGCTCGATCCCCGCGCCGTGATGTCCACGCGTTTGATCCCCACCGGAGCCGCCGAGCGCGAGCGCGAGGCGCCGAAGTCCCGAGAGGGCAGCGATCGCAAGCGACGGGGCGCGCGTTGGGTGTGAGTTGAGCGTCCTCACGCCGCCTGCGCGGTCCGCGCGCCGGTTGTGTAGTCGGTGATCGCCTTCGCGATCCTGTCGAGCGGGGACACGACTTGCACTGCACCGCAGAGGGCGGCTTCGCGGGGCATGCCGTAGACGACGCAGGAGGCTTCGTCCTGGCCGAGGGTGAGGGCGCCTGCGTTGCGCATCGAGAGGAGGCCGGTGGCGCCGTCGTTGCCCATGCCGGTCATGATGATGCCCATCGCGTTCCTGCCTGCGTATTGCGCGCAGCTTTCGAAGAGCACCTCGACGGACGGCTTGTGGCGAAGGACGCGCGGGCCGTCGGCGACGCGGACGATCCACTTGCCGCCGCCTGCGCCGCCATCGCGGGCGAGACGCATGTGGCGGTTGCCGGGTGCGAGGAGCGCGCGTCCGGGCAGGAGCAGGTCGCCGTCCTCGGCTTCCTTGACCGCGATCCTGCAGAGGCGGTCGAGCCGGTCGGCGAAGGCCTTGGTGAAGCCTTCGGGCATGTGCTGCACCATCACGATCGGCGGGACATCGACCGGGAGCGCGGTCAGGACCTCGCGTAGTGCTTCGGTTCCGCCGGTGGAGGTGCCGATCGCGATGAGCTTGTCGGAGAGTCCAGGGCGGTGGGCGGTCGGAAGCACCTTGGGCTTCGCGGGCGTGAGCGCGCTCACCGCGCTGCCTGTGCCCGCCGGGGCGCCGGAAGCCGTGGCGGATTGATGCGAATGAGCGTGCGAGAGCGCGGCCTTCGGCGTGTGCGTCGCGGCGCGGATCAGCTCGGCGAGTCGGAGCGCGACATCGCCCACGCTGAAGCTTCCGCCGGGCTTCGACACGACCTCGAAGGCTCCGGCCTCGAGGCATTCGACGGCGAGCGAGCATCCCTTCGGCGTGATCGAGCTGCAGATGATCGTGGGAACGGGATGGAACTTCATCAGCTTCTTGAGGAAGGTGAGTCCGTCCATCCTCGGCATCTCGATGTCGAGCACCACGCAGTCGGGCTTCAGCTGCAGGATCTTCTCGCGTGCTGCGAACGGATCGGCTGCGGTCGCGACGACCTCGACGCCCGGCTGCCGCGAGAGCTGGGTCTGCAGCACCTGGCGCACGATGGCGCTGTCGTCGACGACGATGACGCGTGCGGCGCGCGGCGCTGCGGCCGCGGTCGGGCGGATGTTGGCGGGAGTCGGTTCGCTCATCTCGGTTCCGCGTTTCAGGCGGCCTTCGCGCGGTGGCAGTGGACTTCGAGGCGCTCGCCCTCGGCGTCGAGGATGCATGCGGTGTCGTCGCCGGTGGCTCCGCCCTGACCGAGGCGGGGGAGACCGAGCGAGAAGCGGCAGTCGCTTCCGCCGAGGGCGGTGATGACCGAGCCGCCGACGATGTTCGCGAGCTCGCGCAGCGCCTCCTCGCTCTGGAGGTCGCTGATCTCGGTCTGGTCGGCGCCGAGGATGCTCGCGGCGAGGTTTCGCGCGAACGCCCGGCTCGACCGCAGTTCGACCGTGCCGCTCGCGGGGCCGGTGAAGTCGATCTGCGCGAATGTGTCGGCGGCGGGGAGCTGCTCGGGTTCCTCGCACGGGTCGGCGAGGACGAACGCGGTGCGCTCGAGCGCCTCGACGACGAGGCGGGCGAGCGAGTTGGAGTCGAGTGCGGGGAGTTCGGTATCCATCGAAGGTGCTCCGTATCAGGCGGGCTTGACTCCGAGGACATCGGAGATGAGGCGGCAGAGCGCCTCGGGTTCGAACGGCTTGCGCAGCGTGTGCTCGACGCCGAGCTCGTGCATGCGCTCGAGTCGTTCGCGGTTCGCCTCGGTCGAGACGACGACGACGGCGACATCCTTGAGATCGGGCCGGTTGCGCAGCTCGCGTGCGAACTGCTCGCCGTCCATGACGGGCATGTTGAGGTCGAGCAGCACGAGGTCGATCCAGACGGTCTCGAGGACATCGAGCGCCTCGACGCCGTTTCCGGCCTCGAAGATGCGGTCCTCGGGTACCCCCGCGAGCTTCACGACCTTCTTGATCGCGGTGCGGAGGATGGGCGAGTCGTCGACGACGAGTACATGGCAGTTGAGATTGGTGCTCATGCGCTTCTCCTGACGGGAAGGAAGCCAGGCGCTTCCTCGGGCACGGTTGCTGCGATCACGCTGGCGACGAGTGCCTCGAGGTCGTCGCGGTTGACGCCGAGGCGCTCGCGCGCTCCGGCATCGAAGGGGTACATGAGACCGTCGCAGCCGAGTCCGAGGCCGGCCCAGCGCGCGACGCAGTCGGCGGCATGGACGACATCGGTGAGAGGCTCGGCTGCGTCGGCCGGCGGCTCGTGGTGTCCACGCACCGCCTGGACGATCTCGCGCGGGAGCGACCAGCGCTCGCAGAGGATCGCGCCGAGCTCGGCGTGATCGGCTCCGAACGCCTCGCGCTCGTAGGCGAGGAATGGTCTGTTGTCTGCGGCTGCGGCGATGCGCTCGAGGGCGTCCGGGCCGGCGACCGCGTCGATCGCGAGCTTGCCGATGTCGCGGAGCAGCGCGGCGACGAACGCGATCTCGCGGTTGACGCCGTGGTCGCGTGCGAGCGCATCGGCGGCGATCGCGCCTCCGAGGGCCGACTGCGAGAGCGCGCCGCGTCGCAGGCCGTACGAGCGGCCCGCGTTCGCGAGCATGCCCGAGGTCTGCGTTTCGAGCGCGATCCTGCACAGTTCGCGCGTGCCGAGGCGACGCACGGCGTCCCCGATGCCGGCGACGCGGCCACGCATGCCGTATGCGGCGCTGTTCGCGCGCCGAAGGACGGATGCCGTGACCGCTTCGTCGCGGCTGACGATGCGCTCGACCTCGCGGAGATCGGCGTCGCGCCCGCCGCCGGCGAGCATCGAGATGAGCTGGAGGCTCGTGGCGGGAAGGGCCGGAAGGCGGTCGAGTGCCGCGATGGTTTCGTTCAGCGTGGCCACAGGATCGTCTCCTTTCCCTGCGAGCGAATCGAGATCTGGCCGTCGGCCAGGCGGATCGTCATGGTGCGGCTGTGCTGGCCGCCGGTGTCCTCGGAGGCGAGCAGGATGCTGTGCTTCCAGAACACCTTTCGGAGGATCGTGCGGTTGCGGCTGCCGATCCGGAAGTGTCCGTCGTCGGCGAGCACCTCCGCGCCTCCGGCGGCGCAGACGATGAGGCGCTCGCGTCGCGCGCCTGCGGCGATCACCTTGTCGAAGAGGAGGGGTACGCCCGAATCACCGAACATCGCGGGGTTCGCCGCGGCCTTCTCGGCGCTGACCGCCGACTCGGGGAGCATGAAGTGCAGCATGCCCGCGACCTTCGCGACCGGGTCGTACAGCGTGACGCCGATGCACGAGCCGAGCGCGTAGGTGATGATCGACTTCGACGCGTCCTTGACGACGGCGAGGTCGGCGACGCCGACGACGACCTTGTCGCGTTCGGCCGTGCGCAGCGACTCGGGCTGGAAGGGGATGGACGGGCTCCTCGACATCATGGGCCTCGATCGGGTTCGCTAGCGGGTGTAGATGCTCGCCGCGGCGGCACGGAAGGGGACATCGAGGCCGGAGAGCGTCTCGGCGCTTCCGACGGCGAGGATTCCCCCCGGTCGGATGACGGAGTGCATGCGCATGACGACCTCGTGACGCGTGTCGCGATCGAAGTAGATCATCACATTGCGGAGGAAGACGACATCGAACGGTCCGAGGCCCGTGTAGTTCTCGACGAGGTTCTGGCGACGGACCTCGACGAGCCTGCGGACCTCGTCCTTGACGCGCCACATCGGGCCCTTCGGTCCGTCGGTCCTGGTGAGGAAGCGCGCGCGCCGTTCCGGCGAGAGACCCGTGAGCTGCGACTCGGTGTAGGTCGCCGCGCGGCAGCCGTCGAGCGCCTTGTTCGACAGGTCGGTTGCGACGATCTTCACATCGAAGCCGGCCGACGCGGGCAGGAGTTCGAGCGCCTGCATCGCGAGCGAGTAGGGCTCCGCGCCCGTCGAGCATGCGGCGGACCAGAGGCGGATGCGCCGCCCCGGGACCGCGAGCGTGCCCTTGACGAGCGGCGTGTAGAGCTCGCGATCGAGGAACGCGAAGTGCGCCGGGTCGCGGAAGAAGCTCGTGACATTCGTCGAGAGGATGTCGAAGAGGACGAGCATGTCCTCCTCGCTCGGGTTCCGCTCGAGTCGCTGCACATAGTCCTCGATCTCGCCGCCGCCGTTCTTCCTCAGGTGCGAGGAGAGACGGTTGGCGACGAGCTGCATCTTGCGTTCGCCGAGGCTCAGGCCCCAGCGCTTGCGCGCGATGTCCGCGATGCGCTTGAAGGTGGTTTCGGTGAGTGTCGACATGCCTTGCTTCCTTCCGTCAGGCGGCGACGCGTTCGCTCGCCGCGCCCTTGGCTCCCGCGGCGTCCTTGATGGCGCCGGCGATCTGCGCGCGTTCGCGCATCCCGATGACCTCGCCGATGTCGAGGAGCACCACGACCTTCTCGCCCTCGCGGTCCTTCACCTTGCCCATCCCGAGGATGTAGCGCAGCGGGATCTCGCAGCCGAACTCGGGCGCCGGCTCGATGGCGGACTTCGGGATGTCCTGCACCTCGCGCACGCTGTCGACGATCGCGCCCATGACGGTCTGCGCGCCGTCGGCGTCGCTCGCCTCGAGGACGATGATGCAGGTCTCCTTCGTCGCCTCGATCGGCTGGAGGCCGAAGCGCTGGCGAAGGTCGATCACCGGGATGATCCGGCCGCGCAGGTTCATGACGCCGCGGACATACGCGGGCGTCTGCGGCAGCGGCGTGATCGCGATGAGTCCGATGATCTCGCGTACGCGCAGGATCTCGACTCCGTACTGCTCGTCGCCGAGGCAGAAGGAGAGGAACTTGTTCTCGTTCGCGCCGCGCGACTCGTGCGCGCCCGTCTCGTTGCGTTCGATCATGGCCATGGTCGGCTCCTTGGTGTGGGTCGGGATCAGGACTGGTTGCTTCCGGTGGCGGACTCGAGGAGGCCGCCGACATCGACGATGAGCGCGACGCGGCCATCGCCGAGGATGGCGCCGCCGGAGACGCCCCGGATGGTCGGCTGCGAGTCGCCGAGGCTCTTGATGACGACCTGCTGCTGTCCGAGGATCTCGTCGACGAACACGCAGGCGCGGCGCTTGCCGTTCTCGAGGACGAGCAGCAGGCCTTCGGCGAGCTGGTCGCATCCCTCGGCGAGGTTGAACACGCGGCGCATCCGGTAGATGGGCAGCAGTTCGTCGCGCACGCGCACGACCTCGCCCTTGCCGAGCACCATCGTCAGCTGGGAAGGCGTCGGGCGGAACGAGCGTTCGATGTTGAGCGTCGGAACGATGTACCGCTGGGCGCCGACCCGCACGACCATGCCGTCGATGATGGCCATGGTGAGCGGCAGACGCATCGAGAAGGTCGAGCCCTTGCCCGGCGTCGAGCGGATCTCCACCGAGCCGCGCAGCGCCTCGATGTTCCGGCGCACGACATCCATGCCGACACCGCGGCCGGAGATGTCGGTCACCTTCTCCGCGGTGGAGAACCCTGGCAGGAAGATGTAGTTGAACACCTCGCTGTCGGGGATGTCGTTGAGATTGCGCGTGGGATCGAGGAGTCCCTTCTCCTGGCACTTGCGGAGGATGCGCTCGCGGCTGAGGCCGCGGCCGTCGTCCTCGACCTCGATCACGATCGAACCGCCCGAGTGGAACGCGCGCAGGCGCAGCGTGCCGATCTCGGACTTGCCGACCTTGCGGCGGTCCTCCGAGGTCTCGACGCCGTGATCGCAGGCGTTGCGGATCATGTGGACGAGCGGGTCGCCGATCTCCTCGACGACATTGCGGTCGAGCTCGACATCCTCGCCCTCGACCTCGAGCTGGATGCGCTTGCCGGCCTTCGCCGCGACATCGCGCACGAGGCGCGCCATCTTCTGGAAGGTGGCCTTCAGCGTGACCATGCGGAGACTCATCGAGGTCTCCTGCAGGTCGCGCACGATCTTGCCGAGCTGCGCGAGGTTCCGCGAGAGGCGCTGGTCGTGGATCTTCGAGACGATCGGGTCCTGCACCACCATCAACTGCGCGATGACGAGCTCGCCGACGAGGTTGACCAGCGAGTCCATGCGCTGCGTGGAGACCTTGACGCTCTGGTCGGCCTTCGAGGCGATCGACTTGGCCACGGCGGCCTGCTTGGCGTCCGCGGGGTTCGGTGCGGTGGCGGCCGTCTGCTTCTCCGGCGACTCCGCGGCTGCGGCCGCCGGAGCCGCGGGGGCGGCGATCGCGGCCGTGCTCGGTGCGCGCGCGCCGGGTGCGGCGAGCGCGCGACCTTCGCATGCAGCCTCGAGGCGGCGGACGAGGATGCGCAGTTCGATCTCGCGCGGCGCGTCGGCGCCGCCGAGCATGCCGATCAACTGGCCGAGGAGGTCGGTCGACGCGAGCACGAGTTCGAGCACATGCGCCGAGAGCGGGATCTTGTTCGAGCGGACCTTGTCGAGCAGGAACTCCGCTGCGTGCGCGACCTCGACGATGCGCGTGAGGTTGAGGAAGCCGCTGACGCCCTTGATGGTGTGGAAGGCGCGGAAGACGACATTCACGAGCTCCGCGTCGGCCGGGTTCGCCTCGAGCGACAGCACGGCGTTCTCGGCGTTCGCGAGATGCTCGCGTGCCTCGAGGGCGAAGTCGCCGAGGTTCTCGTCGGCGTTGTCGAGGTTCATGCTGACGAGCTGGTCGGCGGGGATCGCCGCGAGGTCGGCGAACGGGTCGGCGTCGGTCGTGGCGTCGGTCGTGGCGCCGCGCGGGGCGACCGCACTCGCCGGCTTCGTCTTCGGCAGCGCGGATGCTCCGTTCGCTGCCGCCGCCGGGGCGGCGGACATCGGCGGGGCGTCCTTGTGTGCGACAAGGGTGGCGCGCACGGTGGCGGTGTCGGGTTCGTCGGCGTTCGGATCGGAGCCGAGCCTGTTGGTGAGCGCACGCATCCAGTCGCAGAGCGCGAGGATGGCGTCGGTGGGGAAGCGCTCGCCGCCGGCGTCGATCCGCGTCTCGAGGTCGTGGCAGAGCGACTGCGCCTCGGAGAGGCTCAGGACGCCGCATTCGCCCTTGAGCGTGTGGATGCGGCGTCGAAGGTCGGCGACCGTCTCGCCGCCGAGGGGGGCACCCTCCGCGGCCTCGGACTCGGCGGTGACCGCAAGGTGTTCGAGTTCGGGAATGGTCGACTCGCAGGCCGCGATCCAGGCGGCGAGGAGTTCGGGGTCGGCGGGCTCGCGTGGGGGCGCCGACGCGCGCTCGAGGTAGGTGTCGCAGTGGCCGATCGCGTCGACGAGCCGGCGGAAGGCGTCGTCGACATCGGCGACCTGCCTGAGCACGATCTGGTCGGCGAGGTCGGCGGCCTCGTTCGAGCGGCCCTCGACCTCGGCGCAGCCCTCGGACGAAGCGTCGGCGGCGACCTGCCGCAGCAGCTCGCCGAGCCCGACCAGACCCTGCAGGTCGGCGGCGTCGGTGAGAACTGCGGCTTTTGCAGCGGCTTGGATCGAGGCCTTGAGCCCCATAGTGACACCTTCCGTTGGGGGACTGCGGACGCCTGCGAGGGCGGTCGCCGTGGGGCGACGGGACTCGCATCGGCCCTCGATGGAGTGGAATGAAGCGGAGGGTCGGAGGGAGGCGGCGAACGGCGAGCATTGGGGAACTCGCCCGACTGGTGTTCACCCCGCGCGCGACCTCCTCGGCCTGCATCCGTCGAGCCAGGCGGCGATCCGCCGACTTGCGGCGGGAGCGGCGACCGTCCGCTCGGCTTGTGCAGAGAACCGCGCGATTGCGTCGATAACACCCCTCGCCATGGATGGCGATTCGAGCGGCTCACAACCGAGTGGTGATGCAGGACGCGTGGCGCTGTTCCGGTTCGATCCGGGGTGGCCCTTCCTGATCGCGGGCCTGGCGCTCATCGTTTCGGCCGTGCTCATTCCGGCACAGCGCGAACTTCATGATCTCGAGCAGCGGCTCGCGGTGCATCGGGCGCATGAGGAGCGCTCGAACGCGGAGTTGCTTGCATACCACCAGTTCCTCGCGGACATCGCACGCGGCGACGAGCGGCTGCTCGAGCGGCTCGTGCGCGCCCAGCTGAACCGCATGCCGAAGGAGGAGCGCCCGCTGCTTCTGATGCCTTCGGCGAACGAGACGGTTCCGCACTGGATCGAGTCGAGCGTCACGGTCGAGATCCCCGAGGTTGTGCCGTATCCCGACACGCTGCTGTCGCGCATCGCGACGGGCCCGCGTCGGTTGTGGGTGCTCGCTTCGGGAGCGTTCCTCGTGTTCCTCGGGGTGATGTTCGCGCCGGGCGGCGGAAGTGCGCGCAGGAGCGCCGCCGTCGAGGGCGACGGGCCGGGAGTTGGCGCGCCCGAGGCGTTCGGAGCGGGAGCGGCGACCGCAGTCGCGGTGCTGGATGCAGACGATTCGGACGATGCCGCGTGCGACGGAGAATTCGCCGGCGAGTCCGATGCAGATGAGCAGTCGCTTGACGAGTCGCTTGAGACCGACGCGGAACGGGGCCTCTGGGATGATGCCGATGACGCGGCGCCATCCGCGCATGTGCCTGAGATCGAGTTCGAGACCGAGACGGAAACCGAGACGGAAGCGGAGACTGAGGCCGAGGCGATCGGCGCCATGTCTTCGGCGTTGCGCCCTGAGTTGTCCGCGGATGCGCTCGCGAATGTCGCTGCAGAGTTCGTCGACGGGAGCGCGGCCGCGTCGGCGGTCGAGCGTGCGACGGAGGCGGTCGGCGGTATCGCGGGGCTCGAGATTGAGTCGCCCGACTGCGGCGGTTCTGAGCTTGAGGACGAGGCCGAGCTCGAGGATGAGGCCGAACTCGAGGATGAGGCCGAGCTCGAGGACGAGGCCGAGCTCGAGGATGAAGCCGAGCTTGAGGACGAGGCCGAGCTCGAGGACGAAGCCGAGCTCGAGGACGAAGCCGAGCTTGAGGACGAGGCCGAGCTTGAGGACGAGGCCGAGCTCGAGGACGAGGCCGAGCTCCAGGACGAGG
>JBEAQW010000100.1:0-15107 GCA_041163725.1 Planctomycetota bacterium | reverse complement strand
TCGAGGAGGATCTCCTCGATCTTCTTGTCGACTTTCTTTGCCAATTTCAGGTCTCCGAAATCCTCGATCGAAACGGACGGGGCCTCCGCGCGCGGAGTCTTGTAGTATCGCGATTCGCGGGGCCAACCGCAACCGCCCATGGGGTCGGGCCTTGCCGAATTCCGCATGGGAAGGCAGGGCCAGGCCTGCGCGGACGCACGGGGAAAGTCGTCGCCAAGCCGCTTCGACACGCCCACGCGACCCGCATTCGGCCTGAAATCGAGCCGCTCGAACCACCCGACCGCATCCGCGACATGTCCGACCTCGCACACACAGCTCCTTCGGGCACGCGACCGCGCGCGCTCGTCACCGCGGGCCCCACCGAAGAGCCCATCGACTCTGTGCGCTTCCTCGGCAACCGCTCCTCGGGCCGCATGGGCATCGCGATCGCCGAGGCGCTTCTCTCCCGCGGATACGAAGTGATCCTCGCGCTCGGACCGGTCAGGGTTCCGACTCCCGAGTCGCTCGGGACCTGTTCGCACGCGACGATCGAGCGGTTCCGCACCTCGCGCGAACTCGAGTCGCTGCTCGTCCGCGAACTCCCTCTCGCGGACCTCGTGGTGATGGCTGCGGCCGTCGCGGACTACCGCCCCGCCACCACCGCGACCGGCAAGCTCCGAAGGGAGGCAGGTGGGATGACGCTCGAGCTCGAAAGCGTCCCCGACCTCCTCGCGACGACCGCGCCGTACCGCAAGCCCGGCGCCCGCGTCTTCGGCTTCGCACTCGAACCGCGCGAGCGGCTCGAGCAATCGGCCCGCGCAAAGCTCGAGCGCAAGCAGCTCGCGGGCATCGTGGCGAATCCGCTCGAGACCATGGATGCAGCCGATGTCGACGGCACGCTCTTCCTCCGGGACGGTCGCGTCCTGAGCCCTGGCTGCGCCTCGAAGGAGGCATTCGCCCGATGGCTGGCCGAGGCCATCGCGTAGCGCCCTCCGGCCCTGCGCCCGACACCCCCATTTCTGCGCGCGGACCCGCGGACCTGTCGAAAGAAGGGGCGACTATGGCATCTCCACAGCAACTCGGCATGATCGGGCTCGGACGCATGGGTGCGAACATGGTTCGCCGTCTCCTCAAGGGCGGACACTCCGTCGTCGTCTTCGATGTGAACGCGAAGGCCGTCGCGGACCTCGCCGCCGAGGGCGCGACCCCCGCGGCGAGCATCGCCGAACTCTGCGCGAAGCTCGCGGGACCGCGGCATGTGTGGCTCATGCTCCCCGTCGCGTTCGTCGACGCCACGATCGCCGAGGTCGCGAAGCACCTCGGCAAGGACGACTGCCTCATCGACGGCGGAAACAGCCACTACATCGACGACATCCGCCGCGCAGGCGAACTCGCCGCGAAGGGCATCCACTACCTCGATGTCGGCGTGTCCGGCGGCGTGTGGGGCCTCGAGCGCGGCTACTGCCAGATGATCGGCGGCGATGCCGCTGCGGTCGCGCGCCTCGACACCGTGTTCGCCACGCTCGCACCGGGGCGCGGCGACATCGCCCGCAATCCCGACGCGGCATCCCTCGGAACCGCCGAGCAGGGCTACCTCCACTGCGGTGGTCCCGGAGCGGGACACTTCGTGAAGATGGTGCACAACGGGATCGAGTACGGCCTGATGGCCGCCTACGCCGAGGGGCTGAACATCCTGAAGCATGCGGACATCGGCAAGCACGCCTACGAGAAGGACGCGGAGACCACGCCGCTCCGCCATCCCGAGCACTACCGCTACGACTTCGACCTCGCGGCCATCACCGAACTCTGGCGGCGCGGAAGCGTCGTCGGCTCGTGGCTCCTCGATCTCACCGCGCAGGCGCTCGCGAAGGACCAGTCGCTCGAGCAGTTCAGCGGCCGCGTGAGCGATTCGGGCGAGGGACGCTGGACGCTCGCCGCCGCGAACGACGAGGGCGTGCCGGCGCCGGTACTCGCCGCAGCGCTCTTCGGCCGCTTCCAGTCGCGTGGCAACGCCGACTACATGAACAAGGTCATGAGCGCGCAGCGCTTCGCCTTCGGCGGACACCTCGAGAAGAAGCACTGACCGTTCGGGCCTCCTCCGCAGTCGGACTCCCCTTCCCCACACACGCATGCGCATCCGCCCACCACGCCCCACCGAGATCGCGGATCAGGTGCTCTGGGGCCTCCGACATCCGCTGCGCGTGTTCCTCTGGAACCTGCTCGCGCTCTTCCTGATCCGCCCTGCGGTCGACGGCACGATCCTGCTTCCGATCGTGGACACGCTGTTCACCGTGCTCGTGGTCGCCGCGATGCGCGCGCTCACGACATCGCACGCGCTCTTCACGGCCGCGGTCGCCGTGGTCGCGCTCACCGTCGTATCGCGGATCGGCGGCGACATCGAGGCGCTCCGCTTGCTGACCGGCGCGTCGAGCGGACTGACCGCCCTCCTGATCGCCACGCTCCTCTTCCTGCTCCTGAACCATGTGCTCCGCGCGAGCTGCGTGACGCAGGAGCTGATCCTGTCGGCGATCTCCGCGTATGTGCTGATCGGCGTCTTCTGGGGGTTCGTGTTCCTGCTCCTCCACGAGGCGAATCCGAAGAGCTTCGCGTTCGACGCCGACGACGGCTCGCCGGAGGTGCAGCTGCGCTACCTCTCGATCATGACGCTCACGACCGTCGGATACGGCGACATCGTGCCGAAGTCGGCCGAGGCGCGCGCGTTCGCGACGATCGAGGCACTGATCGGGCAGATCTACCTCGCGGCGGTCGTGGCCCGGCTGGTGGGCATGTCGATCTCGCCCCAGCCAAAGGGCGGCGACACGAGCTCTGGGCAGGCCGGCGCGCCGACCTCCTGAACGATCGCGTCACACCGTACGATGCGCCCGGCCGCTGCCCTCCGGAGCGCGGCGGAGACCACGGGCCCGTGGCGAAACTGGCAGACGCAGCGGACTTAAAATCTGCGGCCGCGAGGCGTGTGGGTTCGATTCCCACCGGGCCCATTTGCATGCGCCGATGCCTGCATCCATGCGTCGTCGGGCACGAATGGTGAACAGCGCCCGCGACGCCGCGTACGAGCCACCCAATCATGAACGCCATCCGCACCCCAGCCGTCATCGCCTCGCTTGCCATCGCCCTCGCTGCCGCCGTGTTCATGGCGCTGCCTGCCTCGGGCATCGGTGCGGCCGATGACAAGACCGGCGCCGCCCCGCCCTCCAAGGACTCCTCCCCCGTGAACAACGCCGCGAAGAACGCCGTGAACGACGCACGCATCTACTCCACCGCCGGCTACGACATCACGCCGCTCCCCCGCGAGAAGGTCGAGGAACTCGCGAAGAAGCTCGATCCGGAGACCTACCGCATCACGCAGAAGGCCGGAACCGAGCCTCCGTTCTGCGGCACGCTTCTCGACAACAAGAAGAACGGCGTCTACTGCTGCGTCGTCTGCGGCCTACCGCTGTTCTCGAGCGATCACAAGTTCAACTCGGGCACCGGATGGCCGAGCTTCTTCCAGCCGTACGCCGCCGGGCATGTCGCCGAGAAGGTCGACCGCTCGCACGGCATGGTGCGCACCGAGATCAACTGCGCGCGCTGCGACGCGCATCTCGGCCATGTGTTCGACGACGGCCCCCGGCCGACGGGACTCCGCTTCTGCCTCAACGGCGCGTCGCTCGTGTTCCACGAGAAGGGCGCGACGCTGCCGCCCGAGTCGCAGCCGATCGCGACCGAGACCGCGTACTTCGCCGGCGGCTGCTTCTGGGGCATCGAGCACTACTTCCAGCTTGCGCCCGGCGTCGTGAGCGCCGAGAGCGGCTACATGCAGGGATCGCAGGACAAGCCGACCTACCGCGATGTCTGCACCCAGGATGAACTCCCCGCGCGCCTGCGGCCGGAGGGCTTCAAGGGCCACGCCGAGGCGGTGAAGGTCGTCTACGACCCATCACGCATCTCCTTCGGCGACCTCATGCGGGGCTTCTTCGAGATGCACGATCCGACGCAGCTCAACCGCCAGGGTCCCGACTACGGCACGCAGTACCGCTCGGGCATCTACACGGTGAACGACGCGCAGGCCGAAGCCGCGAAGGCGGCGATCGCGGAGCTTGCCGCGAGCGAACTCTTCAAGGGCCGCCGCATCGTCACCGAGATCGAGCCCGCCAAGACCTTCTTCGCCGCCGAGGACTACCACCAGGACTACCTCGTGAAGAATCCGCAGCGCGGATGCCACATCGGCAAGCCGTGGTGGATGGTGCAGGCGAAGGCGACGGCGAAGTGATCCGCCGCGCGATCGGGCTGCTCCTTCCGATCCTCCTTCTCGCCGCGTGCTCGACGCGCGCGAACCGGCAGTCGTTCATCTCGTCGGCGATGGGCTGCGATGTCGTCATCACGATCGACGACGACGACGCTCCCCGCGCGCGTGCCGCCGCGAGGGCCGCGCAGGAGGAGATCGAGCGACTCGATCTCGTGCTGTCCGACTGGAAGCGCTCGTCGGAACTCACGGCGCTGCACGCCTCGCGCGCGCTGCGCACGCCGGCTTCGGACGATCTCCGCGCCGCCCTTGCGCGCGCGCTCGAGGTCGCCGATGCAAGCGACGGGCGCTTCGACCCGACAGTCGGAGCGATGGTCGCGCTGTGGCGCGAGTCACGCAAGGCGGAGGGGCTTCCCGCGCCTGCGGCGCTCGAGGTCGCGCGACGCCGCACGGGGCACGCGAAGGTGCGCCTCGACGGGAACGACATCGTGCGCGAGCGCACCGACATCCTGCTCGACTTCGGCGGCATCGGGAAGGGGCTCGCGGCGGTGCGTGCCATCGCACTCCTCGAGGATCACGGCTGTCCGCGCGCGCTCGTCGCCGTCGCGGGCGATCTCGCCGCATCGGGGGCGCCCCGCGGCGAGCGGGGCTGGACGATCGAGATCGAGCCGGAAAGCCCGTCAGTGGGACGCGAGACGGTCCTCCTCGCCGATGGCGCGATCAGCACATCGGGCGGCTCGGTGCAGTGGTTCGAGTTCGAGGGCGTGCGTTACGCGCACATCGTCGACCCCCGCACGGGTCTCGGCGCGACGGCCGTGGCGCAGGTCACCGTGGTCGGTCCGCGCGACGCGGCGGTCGACGCGCTCGGCACCGCGCTCGCACTCACCGCGACCGATGAAGAAGCAGCGCGCGTGCTCGCCGCGTTCCCGGGCTACAGGGCCCGCATCGAACGCAACGGTCACGCGCGCTGGATTCACTGAAAGGTCCGCCGACGAGAGGCTCTCGACGAATTGCCCTCGACGACATGCCCTCGACGACTCACTCGTCGACGATGGCGATCTCGACGCGGCGCGACTCCTTCTTGGTCCTCTTCAACTGCTCGGGACCGAACGAGAGGCGCTCGAGGCGATCGCCCGTGATGCCCTTGGTCTCGAGGTACTTCGACACGTTGTAGGCGCGGTCGAAGCCGAGGTGGTAGTTCGTGCGGTAGCCGCTCGTCTGGATCGGATCCTGGTCGGTGAAGCCCGAGACACGCAGCTTCTTGTCGGGGTAGTTGCTGTTGATCTCGGCGATGACGCGATCGAGCGTCTTCTTGGCGCTCGTCTTGAGCACGGCCTCGCCAGAGTCGAACAGGACATCGCTCGTGATCGTGAGGACGAGGATGCCGTCGCGCTGCTCGACCGTGACATCGGGTCCGAGATCGGGCATCTCCGCCGGCGGCGGCTCCTCGATCACGGCGACCTCGACCACCTGCGTGGCCGCGTCCTTCATGTCGGAGATCTCCTTCTCGAGACGACGGCGCTCCTGCATCTCGCCCTCGAGCGCGTTGCGCGTCTCGTCGAGCTGCATCGTGAGCTGCGTGTTCTCCTCCTTGAGGAGCGCGACTTCCTTCTTCGCACCATCGCAGCCCGAGAGAACCGCGACCGCGGCCATCGAGGCAGCCAACATCACAACCGGACCATTCAACTTGCCTTGCATGGGTGGCATCCCTTCCGAATTGGCGGGCGGTCCGCCGAAGATCCGTCTTCAGCGCGTCGACCGAGCCGCCGCATTTCAACGCCTATCGCGCGGGCGCGCAAGTTCGGCGGGCGGCGTGCGCTCGGTTTTTTCCGCGCCCGGCACGGGACCGTGCAGCGCCTCGACGCCCTGCTGGAGCACGCGCGCGAACGCGTCGATCGCGACGACGACCGGCCCACGCGCGACGACGAACAGGATCGCGGCTGCGGCGAGATGCGGTCCGAACGGCATCTCGCGCCGGAAGAAGCCCGCGAAGCGCTTCAGGAGGAACGACGCGGCCGCCCAGACGATGGCGATGAACACCGCGACGAAGAACGCCAGGATCGCGACCTTCCAGCCGAACGCCGCGCCGACCGCGGCCTGCAGGTGGACATCGCCGAGCCCCATCGCCTCGCGGCCGAAGCCGAGGGTGCCGAGGATGCGGATCGCCCAGACCAGCGCGCCGCCCACGATCCAGCCGAGCATCGAGCCTCCGAGGAGGGTCATCGGCTGACAGACCGACTCGGACGAGGTGTAGCCGAGGAGCGCGGCGACGACGCACGCAACTCCCGCTCCAGCAAAGGCCGGCAGCAGGAACACGAGCTCGGCGAGCATTTCGCGGCGCGCATGCGGATAGTCGACGGGTTCGTCGGACGGAGCGTCCTTCGCGTACTCGTGCCAATCCGAGAAACTCGGCCGCAGCCTCCCCGTCGCGATCAGCCACCGGGACACGCCGAGCCCGAGGAAGGTACCGACGCAGGCGAACGCGACCGTCCAGCTGACGACCGGAATCGGCATCTGGTCGCGCAGTGACGGCGACTCGGGCATGAAGCCCTGCACGGTCCAACCGACGAAGCAGATGATCGTGACGCCGGTCGGGATCTCCACCGGGATCAGCATGGTCTTCGCGTCGACGATCGTCATCGCGACCAGTCCGGCGACCGCCATCACGATCACCGTGAACGCCGGCCACGACGCGCCGAAGCCCTGCACGCGCCACCAGGTGCTGCTCGCGTCATGGAAGAAGCTGCCGTCGCCGCGGTCGACCGGAGCGAAGAAGTTGATGTACGCGAGCGTGAAGAGCACCGCGACGAGGAACTCGATCGCGGGGTACTGGATGCTGATCGGCACGCGGCACGCCTTGCAGCGCCCCCGCAGGAGGAGCCAGCCGAGGATCGGGAAGTTCTCCTTCCACGAGAGTCGGTGCCCGCACATGGGGCATCGCGAGGGCGGTGTGACCACGGACTGTCCGGTCGGAAGCCGCCAGGCGAGCACATTCAGGAAGCTGCCGACGCAGGCGCCGAAGAGGAACACGAACAGCGATCCCACGACGGTCGGTCCCCATGTGGCGAACCAGATGCTGAATGTCGGATCGTTCATCGGGTGGTTGCGTTCCTGACCGGCCCCGGTCCCTGCGGCGCGTCTCCCTTCGGCGTTTCAGGCCGTCGGGCTTCAGCCGTTCGACTGCTCGGCGTCGGCGAGCGAGAGCTCGCGCACGGTGAGTTCGGCCTTGTCGAGAAGGCTCCTGCAGTGGCGGAGCAGCTGCTCGCCCTTGCGGTACGACGCGAGGCTCGCCTCGAGGCCGACATCACCGCGCTCGATGGATTCGACGAGCTGCTCGAGCTCGCGCACCGCCTCCTCGTAGCCGAGAGCGGCGATGGCGGGATCGATCTGCTGGGCGGAGCCCGGCGGGTTGGAATCGGTGGTGGACTTCTTCGCCATGGTTCTGTCTCGCTCTTCCTCGGACATGTCGATGGAGCGGCCCCCGCCCGCGCGCGTCGCCGCGGAGAGAGGTTACCGCGGCGGCTCGACGCGCACAGGCACGCTGCCATCCGCGAACTGGAGATCGAGCCGCGTGCCCTCGGCGGCGGCGGCGACCGAACGGACGATGCTGCCGTCGGGCGCGGTGGCGATCGCGTAGCCTCGGCGGAGCGTCTCCTCGGGGCCGGCGCTGCGGAGGCGGCGCTCGAGGTTCGCGAGTTCACGGCTTCGATCGACGAATAGTCCGCGTACGGCCCGGTCGAGTCGCGGACGCAGCGACGCGAGGCTCGCGCGCGCAGCGGCGGCGCGCGCGGCGGGCGCATGCGCGACGAGGCGGCCCGCGAGTCCCTCGATGAGTCGCCTTTCGCGCGCGACGGCGAGGCCGAGTCCGCTGCGGGCGCGCGAATCGAGGCGCGCGAGATCCGCGCGCGCGTGGGCGATGCGCAGCGCCGGGCTTTCGAGCGCGGGACTCGCGGCGAGTTCGGCGAGCGCGTCGCGCAGCGCGCTGATCCGCCAGCGGATCGCGTTGCGCAGGTCGCGCCCGATGCGGGTGCGGCGTTCGGCGAGCCCCGCGAGATCCGGAAGCAGCGTCATGACCGCCTGGGTCGGCGTGCTCGCGCGGCGATCCGCGACCAGTTCGATCACGCTCGTGTCGACCTCGTGTCCGATGGCGGCGACGAGCGGGATCGACAGCGCATGGGCGGCATCGGCGACGACGCGCTCGTTGAAGGCCCAGAGATCCTCGCGCGATCCTCCGCCGCGCGTCACGATCACCGCGTCGATCCCTGCGGATCCGTGCATGCGCTCGACGGCGCGGAGCGCGCGGGCGATCTCCCCCGCCGCCCCATCGCCCTGCACGCGTACATCGATCACGATGAACTCGACCGCCGGGCAGCGCTCCTCCGCGGTCTTGAGGACATCCTGAAGCGCGGCGCCCGTCCGGCTGGTCACGACCGCGACGCGACGGGGGAACTCGGGCAGCGGCTTCTTGCGCGATTCCTCGAAGTAGCCGAGCGCACGCAGCTCGCGCACGAGTTCCTGGAAGCGCTGCTCGAGCGCACCGAGGCCGAAGCGCTCGAGCTTCGTCGCGTAGAGCTGCGTCTTTCCCTGCGGCGCGTAGTGCTTGATGCGCCCCGTGACGACGACGGCGTCGCCCTCGCGCGGATCGAATCCGACGCGCGACGCATCGGACTGCCACATCACGCACGACAGCACCGCGCCGGCATCCTTGACGGAGAAGTACCAGTGGTTGCGGCGCGAGAGGTTCGCGATCTCTCCCTGGATGCGGAAACTCCCGCGCATGCCCTCCTCGAGCGTGCGTCCGATGAGTTCGCTGAATGCGGTGACGGTGAGCTCGGCGGGTTCGGCGCGCGGCGGGGCTTCGCCCGCGATGGGCGCGGGTACCGGAGCGGCCTCAGTGCGCCGTGCAGGATCCGCATCGGACGCGCGCGGCGCGGATGCCCGCTCGGGACGCGGCGCGGGATCTCGTGCGGACTCGCCCGCTGCACCGCCACTCGCCCGCGCCACGGGCGTCGGATCGAACAACCCTCCTTCGAAGAGGTCGCCGCGGGCGCGCTTGGGATCGAACGGAGGCCGGGTCACGGGTCGTATAGTACGGCCCCCGCATGCAGGTGGAGCGAAACGACATCCTCGGCGAACCGATCGAGCGCGCTGCGGGCGTGAGCGCCGTGCGCGCACGGGCGTTCCACGAGCTCGGCATACGCACCGTCGGCGACCTCGTGCGGCACTTCCCCTTCCGCGTCGAGGCGGAGCACGGCGAGAACACGATCGCCGCGCACATCGCCGCGCTCGAGGCGAAGCCCGAGGCCGAGCGCTCCGCCAACATCGCGCTGCGCGCGACGGTCGTCGCAAGCCGCACCGCCTTCGGCCGGCGGCCGCGGATCGAGGCCACCGTCAGCGACGGCACGGGGAACGCACGCGTCGTCTTCTTCAACATGCCGTGGATGCGCGGGAAGCTGCACCCGGGGCGCCAGGGGATCATCGAGGGCAAGGCGAAGCTCGAGCGCGGCTACCTCGACCTCGCGAATCCGAAGTGGTCCGATGTCGTCGAGGGAACCGACACCCCCGCGCGGAGCGACCGGCTGCGCGCGGTCTATCCATCGAGTGAAGCGCTGCCCTCGCGCACGATCGAGCAGACGGTGCATCGCGTGCTCGAACCCGCGTGCGCGGCGATTCCCGAACTGCTCACGCAGGAATACATCGAAGCCCGCGGGCTGATCGGACTCCGGCAGGCGTACTGGTCCATGCACATGCCTGCGAGCGATGCCGACTTCGCGGCGGCGCGCACGCGACTCGCCTACGACGAGCTGCTGATCCTGCAGCTCGCCGTCGCGATCCGGCGGCGCATGCGCGCGACGCAGGGCGCGCCCGCGCTTCCCATGGGCGCGGCCGTCGAGAAGGACATCCTCGCGCGCTTCCCGTTCGCGTTCACCGACGACCAGCTCGCGACCTTCCGCGAGATCGCGCACGATCTCGGCGAGACGAAGCCGATGAACCGGCTGCTCCAGGGCGATGTCGGCGCAGGCAAGACCGCCGTCGCGCTCGCGTCGATGCTCGTCGCGGTCACGAACCGCCACCAGGCGGCGATGATGGCGCCGACCGAGCTCCTCGCGGAGCAGCACTTCGCGTCCATCTCGCGGTTCCTCGAGGGAACGAGCGTGCGCGTCGGCCTCCTCACCGGAAGCCTGCCCGCCGGCGAGCGCGCGCTCGTGCGCGATCTCGTCGAGATCGGGCAGCTCGACATCGTCGTCGGCACGCACGCGCTCCTCACCGGCGATGTGAAGTTCCATGCACTCGCGCTCGCGGTGGTCGACGAGCAGCACCGTTTCGGCGTGACGCAGCGCGCCGAGCTCCGCGGCAAGGCGCCGGCGGGCCGCACGCCGCACACGCTCGTGATGACCGCGACGCCGATCCCGCGCACGCTGTCGCTCACGATCTACGGCGACCTCGATGTAAGCACGATCCGGCACCGCCCGAAGGACCGCTCGCCCGTGCACACGCGCGTGCTGCCGGAGTCGCGCTCGGACGACGCCTACGCCTTCGTGAAGGACCGCATCGATCGCGGCGAGCAGGCGTTCATCGTGGTACCCGCGGTCGAGGAGAGCGACTTCGGCCTGAAGGATGTCGCGAGCCATCTCGAGAAGCTCGCCGCCGGCCCGCTGAAGGGCGCCCGGCTCGCCGGCATGCATGGACGCATGAAGCCCGAGGAGCGCGACGCGATCATGGACCGCTTCCGCGCGGGCGAGATCGATGCGCTCGTCGCGACGGTCGTGATCGAGGTCGGCGTCGATGTGCCCAACGCGACGGTCATGGTGATCGAGCATGCGGAGCGCTTCGGCCTCGCGCAGCTCCACCAGCTGCGCGGACGCGTCGGACGCGGGCCGAAGGGCGGCGTGTGCGTGCTCATCGCGGACCCGACGACCGACGACGGTCGCGCGCGCATCGAGGCGATCCGCTCGACCGACGACGGTTTCCGGGTGAGCGAACTCGACCTCGCGATCCGGGGCCCGGGCGAACTCTTCGGCTCGAAGCAGAGCGGGCTTCCGCCCTTCAAGGTGGCCGATCTCGCGCGCGACCTCGGCCTCCTCGAGCGCGCCCGCCACGATGCCGCGGAGTGGATCGCCCGCAGTCCCCTGCTCGCCGGCGACGGAGAGCACCTCCTCCGCCGCAAGGTCCTGCTCACCTACGGCGAGGCGCTCGGTCTTGGCGATGTGGGTTGAGTCGCGTCCCCCGTCCTGCGATCATGGGGGAACGATGGACCTGCGACGACTCCCTCCGTCCGCACTTGCATGCCTGCTGGCCCTCGGCTCGGTCGCGACGGGCTTCGCGCAGTCCACGCCCACCCACGACGATGTGCCCTATGCGTTCGCACCGGTCTTCGGCGGAGTGCGCACGCTCCTGCTCGATATCTACGCACCGACGGGGGGCGCGACCTTCCCGCTCGGAGCGCCATCGCCGGTCGTCGTGTACATCCACGGCGGCGGTTGGCTCGGCGGCTCGCACGATGTTCCGCCCGCCGTGCTGCTTCCCCTTCGCGCCCAGGGCGTGACGATCGCGAGCATCGACTACCGCCTCAGCCCCGAGCGCATCTTCCCCGCGCAGATCCACGATGTGAAGGCGGCGATCCGCTTCCTGCGTGCGAATGCGGCGCAGTACGGACTCGATCCCGACCGCTTCGCCACCATGGGATCGTCCGCGGGCGGTCATCTCGCGGCCCTCGCAGCGACCTCCGGCAACGCACCCGAACTCGAGGGCGCGATCGGCGACTTCACCGATACGCCGAGCACCGTGATCGCGGCGGTCGACTACTACGGTCCCACCGACATACTCGGCATGATGCCGGATGTGACCGTTCCGCCAGGCACCACCATCAATCACGACGCGCCGAACTCGCCCGAGTCGCGTCTCATCGGATTCGACGGGCCGAACGAGGGCATCGGCGTCCTGCGCGCGAACTTCGCCAATCCGAATCCCCCCTTCCCCGCGAAGGTCGCGCTCGCGGCCGCGCTCAACCCGATCACGCACCTCGATCCACTGGATCCGCCGATCTTCATCGCGCATGGCACCGCGGACGACACCGTGCCGATCGGACAATCCGAGCGGCTGCGCGATGCGATGGAAGCGCTGGAACTCGCGCACTGCTACACCGCCGTACCCGGAGCGGGCCACGGGCCGCTCGGTCGCGCGACCGACGACGCGATGCGCGGGTTCCTGGTCGCGCGGTTCCTTGCGCAGACTCCTGCACACTGCAGGGCCGATCTGGATGCGAACGGGGTGGTCGACGCGGTCGATCTCAACCTGCTGCTCAATGCCTGGGGTACGGCGAGCGGCGACATCACGGGTGACGGCGGGACCGATGCCGCCGATCTCGGCGCGCTCCTCGATGGGTGGGGCGCCTGCGGCTGAGCGTCATCCGAAGGAAAAGAACCGCCCGGACGAGCCGGGCGGTTCGAGAGTCGAGTGCGGGATGCGGTCGTTCAGCTCGCCCAGTTGCCGAGCAGGATCGCGAGGTCCGACGGGCCGACGATGCCGTCGCCATCGAAGTCCGCGGTGCCCGACGAGCCCCACTGGCCGAGCAGGATCGCGAGATCCGCAGCGGCGACGAGGCCGTCACCGTCGAGGTCGTAGGGATTCCCCACCGACCAGGTGCCCGAGAGCGCGAGCGTCGAGAGGTTCGAGCTGAGCGTCAGAGTCAGCGCGGTCACGCCGGCCGGAAGCGACGCGGGATCGATCACGCTGATGACCGGCGCGAGCGACAACTGGTCGAGCGAGACGCCGTTGCCCTTCAGGGCGTTCACGCGACCCGCGAAGGTCGAGTTCGTGTCGTTGACGATGGTGCCCGACGAGGTCGCGACGCCGGTCGTCGAGTAGTTCGCGAGAACGACGAGCGGCGCGTTCACGAACGACACGGCACCCGCCGCGTCGATCGGCGACGAGATCGGCGCGGTGCCGGCGATGCTGACTGCGGAGAGCTGCACATCGAGCGGCTGGCAGCCGAGGACCGGCAGGCAGTAGAGATCGAAGTGGAAGTTCACATCGGACAGATCGAAGAGGAGGTTGGAGAGCGTCGTGTCGCTCCACGGCGGCGTCGAGGCGAAGAGCTGCGCATCGGCTGAACCGATCACTCCGACGACCTGCGTGTCGGTATCCGAGCTCGTGCCGAGCGCGGTCGTGATCTCGATGCCGAGCGTGATCGTCGCGGTCGCACCCGCGGGCGAGTTGAGGGCGGCGAGCGCCTGGCCGAAGGCAGGCGTGGCGAGGCCCGCTGCAGCGGCAGCGAGCGCGAGCGTATGGAACTTCGTGCATACGGTCATGATCTATGAACTCCTCGAGGACTATGGACTCTTGCATCCCGCGCACTCGCGCGCCGGGGACTCTCGAACTCTCTCGCCTCTCCGCCCCTCCAACGGCCGTTCCCCCCACTCCCCGATTCCGGCCTCCAACCCTGCTCCAACGCTCCGCCCGTTGCGAAGCCTGACTCCGGCGCGTACGGCCGGAGCAGTTCGTACTTCACCCATCAACCTCCAAGCGGCCCCCAGGCGCCCAGCAGGATCGCGAGGTCGGCACCACCGACCACGCCATCACCGTCGAGATCCGCGCTGCAGGGCGTGGTCTGGCACGCACCCCACGCGCCGAGCATGATCGCGAGATCGGCGCCACCGACGGCGCCGTCGCCGTCGAGATCGGCCGGGTTCCCAGGTGCCGGCGCGAACTCCACGATGAAGCCGCGTCGCTGGTTTCCGTCGAAGGTGTCGTCGAGCCCGGACTGCGGGCCGCGGTTGAACGCGTAGAAGCTCGCGACGCCGCCGGTGCCGTTCGGCTCGCCCGGCTGCCACGGATTCCAGGCGAGCGGCTCGCCGCTCTCCCAGGTCCACACGCCACCGATGTCGCGCAGACCGATCCACGGGCCACCGTTGTAGACCGTGTTCGACCAGAGCGCGGTGTAGCGCACGAGACCATCGAACACGAACTGCGCCTCCTCGGGCGTCTCGAGGCTGGCGAGGCGGCCGCCGAGCGACTCGGCCTGTGCCGCGGCCTGCGACCAGGTCAGTGCGATCGGCGACAGCACCGCGCGGTAGCGCGTGCCCGTCGACGCATCCTCGATCTCCTCGAGCATCGGATCGCTGTCGAACTCGACGATCACATACTCGACGCCGCTCTGGATGTCGTTCCAGAGTCCGTCGGTACGGAGCATCGCGAAATCCTCGCCCGCGGCGCCCGCGTCGTTGGGCTCACCCGGAGCCCAGGCGACATAGGTGATGGGTTCGTTGGTGACCCAGTTCCAGCCGCCGAGCGGTTCCGCGGCGCCCTTGTCCTGGCGGAGCCCGAGCGCGGTCGCATCGCCAACCGAGGGCGGCGGCGCGAGACGCATCACGAAGTTCGATTCCTCGACCGAGGCGAGCGTCAGCGCGTGTCCACCGAGCTGCTCCGCGACCGCGATCGCGTCGTTCCAGGTCGCTCCGACGCCGAGGCCGTAGACCGCGTAGTGGTGACCGTTGCCACCCTGTTTCGCCGACCAACCGGGAGAGAGCGTCGTCTGCGGCGGATCGATGTCGCCCCACGAGATGTCGATCTCGCCGACGCCCTGCCCGAACTTGCCGCCGACGCGGAAGAGATAGGTCTCGCCCGCGACGCCGTAGAAGATGCAGCGCGAGGTGCCGCCCGGGCAGCCCGGGCCGTCATCGCTGCACGCGAGCAGCGAACCGCCGCACTGCGTGTAGACCGCGATCCGCGTATCGAATCCGGCATGGCCGCAGGTCGACACGATGATCCCGTTGTTGACGGCGGTCGTGTGCGTGAACCAGACATCCGACACGAACTGGCCCGCGGTATCGGTGTCGTAGCACGAGCTCGGCAGCCCCTGTCCGTCGGTGTCCGCGTTCACGGT
>JBEAQW010000099.1:0-3126 GCA_041163725.1 Planctomycetota bacterium | reverse complement strand
TCTCGCCCGGCGCATTCGCGCGCTTGGCAAGAAGCCCGAAAGTCGCCATCGCCTCATCGCCGGCGAACGACTCGAGGATCGGCCGCATCAGTTCACCACGATCGCCTTCGAGGAGTTCGGACAGATCGCGCGCGTCGATCGCGAGGACGGCATCCTTCGGAGCGATCGCGAAGCCGGCATTGTCCGCACGCGCACCGACCGTTGCCGCGACGAGGGCAAGGGCGGCGACGACGATGAACGGAAGCTCTCGCCTCACCGCGGTGCCTCAGGATCGGGTGAATGGAGCGGTCGCCTCGCGTGGCGGCACGACCCCGCGGCCTTCTCCGACCGAATCCGCGGGCTCGCCCATCGCGCCCCCCTGCGCATCGGCATCGACGACGGCAGGCGAGAAGGGCGCGACCACGGCACGGATCGCAGCGAAGCCGTCGCTCATCGCGGACGAACGCTTCCGCACGCTCCGCTCGACGCGGTTCGCGACGGTCGCACCCGATGGATCGGAAGGCAGGCCTGCATCGCGGACGAGCGGCAGTGCGCAGACGACGAGGATGACGACAAGCGCCGCAACTCCGAGCGGGAGCACACGGCGCGGAAAGTCCGCGAGGATCACATCGGCGAGCGCTTCGGCGCGACGCGCGTCGGACTCGCGATCGGGAGAGCAGCGCGCTTCGCGTCGGAGCAGAAGCAGCACGCGGACGAGCATTCGTTCAGCCCGGCGATTCAACGGAGCACCTCCCCGGCATCGCGGACGCCGGTACGCTCGATTGCATCGAGCATGCGCTTGCGCGCGCGGAAGAGATGGCTCTTGACCGTCCCCTCCGGCATGGAGAGCTCGGTGGAGATCTGCTGCACCGACCAGCCCTGCTGGTGGAACAGGAGCACGATCTCGCGCTGCGGACTGACGAGTGCGTTCAACGCCACATCGACCAGTTCGGTGACCCGCTCGGTGCGCTCGGCCTCGACGACCTCGCTGGCAGGCGTGCGGTGGTCTCCCGCGCGGTACTCGACGACCTCGCTATCGGCCAACGGACGCATCTTCTGCTGGTGGTTCACGAGCAGGCGCTTGCCGATCGTGAACAGCCAGGTCGAGAAGCGGAACCGGTCGTCGAAGCGGTCGAGCGAGCGGATGACCCGGACGAATGCCTCCTGCGCGAGATCCTCCGCGACATCGCTCTGCCCGCAGAGCCTGAAGAGGAAGGCTTCGAGCGGTCGCTGGTACGAACGGATCAACTGCGCAACGGCTTCTCGGTCGCCCTTGCGTGCGCGGTGAATCGTGGCTCGTTCGGTCTGCGGATCTAGCATGACTGTCCCCTCGAACTGCCTGTGCGGCTGGAAGGTGCCGCGGGACGCGATCGAGTGTACGGGCTATACCCTTGATCGTTCCGCCAAATGGAACTTCTCTAGAAACTCACGGGCTTCTCGCCCCCCGTCGGCAAAGCCGCCGGCGGGACCCCGGGAGAACGGAGGACTCGGCCCGCGATTGCGGTCAGGTGCGCCGCTGGAGGCCCTTCGGCCCCTGGCATCCGGATCGAGGGTTGGAACGGTCCGCTGTGGCGAGCCATGGTCGCCTGGGACGCCCCGCTGACAGGAACGCCCGAGAGCCGTTTCGCAACTGCGAAAGGCCCTCGGGCGTCTCGGAGAACCGCTGGATCCGCGGGTGTTACGGAACACTCACGCGGCGCGCGACCGTCTGGAGGCCTCTGATCCCTCCCTCGGGCGCATGGCAGCCCTCCTGAGCTCATCGAGCATCGCGAACGGGTTGTCGGCGAAGAAGTCCGCGCCGATCTCCTCAGCGAGCCCGGGAACACGCTCGAACACCCCACCGCCGACCCCGATTCGAAGACCTGGGACGGGGTCCTGTCGCCGAACCGCATCGATCAGCCTGCGAAGCCGGGGGGCATCCGGACCCGCCGCGGCGAAGCTGACCACGCAGGCCGGCCGACGGCGGGTGACCTCGGCGAAGAGGTCGTCCGACTCGACCCCCCCGCCGAAGAAGACCACATCGAAGCCGTCGGCTTCGGCGATGCCCGCGAAGATCTCCGCGGCGAGTTCCTCGATGGGAGCACGCCCGCTCGTGACCACCACCTCGCGACAGCGCGCGGGGTGCTTGGAGAGTCCGCACTCGAGTCGCTGCACGAGTTGCGCGAGGAGGACGATCGCTCCGTGCTCATGCACCGGTGCGATCTGATCCTGCCGGGACAGCCGGTCGATTGCCGCGCATGCGGGCCAGATGAATCGCTCGAGCGCGTCGCGCGCATCGTGACCCTCGCTGAGGAAGTCCCGCAGGAGATCGCGACATCCGACGCGATCCGCATGGATGAGCCGTTCCGTGAACTGTTCGAGCGTGATGGTGTGTCGCGGAGCCCGCGATCCGTGCGGAGGAAACTGCGGCGTGTGATCGCCGCTCCCCTTGCTGTTGGCCTGAGGCATGGCCATGCTCCATTGAATCCGCACGGGAACAAGCGTCCTCCTCGGCCGTGCGCAGATTGAAGGGGCCGGATCCTCCGGCCAGGTGGGGTGCGTCCCCTTGGAGGGGACCGTCTGACGAGACGCATGGACAAGTCCATGCCACGACGCGCCTTTCGCGGTCGCGCGCACGGCCTGCCGAATGGACGAGTTTCCCACTGTTCAGGATGCAATGTCTGCGCGAATGGGCTTGCGGACGCTGCCTCCGACTGACTAGCCGGCGACCCTCGCCACACTCACCACGCATGTCCCGAAGGTCAGCGGCCGCTGCTCGACGGATGCAAAACCCACCTCGAGCATCGTGGAGCGCAAGGCGTCGCGATCAAGGAAGGTCTCGACCGACCGCGGCAGATAGCGGTACGCACCGGAACCATCGCGCGCGATGATCGAGGCAGTCCAGGGCATGATGCGATGGGTATAGAGACGGTTCGCGGCGCGGATGATCGCGTTCCTCGGTTCGTCGAACTCGAGCACGACCAGACGCCCCTTCGGACGGAGTACGCGTCGGAACTCGGCCAGCGCCTTGCGCGGATCCCCGACATTGCGGAGTCCGAACGCGATCGAGAGCACATCCGCACTCCCATCCGCGAGCGAGAGTTTGGTCGCGTCCCCGTGCTCGTACCTCGGAACCGCGTGTGCATGACGCGTGCGGGCGCTCTTGGT
>JBEAQW010000098.1:0-4275 GCA_041163725.1 Planctomycetota bacterium | reverse complement strand
GCGCCAAGGCGCTACGGTGCCGCTCGCGCGGCCAGGTCGCGCCGTGCCCGTTCCTCCGTGAGAATCCGATGACCAGTCCACCCGAACATGGCGACGCCCCGACGAACCCCGGCTCCATATTCCTGCGGATCGGCCCGGATCCGATCGCGATGTTCGCAGAGGAGCTCTACGCACGCATCGCTCTTGACCAACGGATCCGGGGCATGTTTCCGTCGGAGCTTGGGCCTGAGAGCGAGTCGGTACGCGACATGCGCGAGTTCCTGATCCAGTTCCTCGGCGGTCCTGCGGACTACTCGTCCCGAAAGGGGCACCCGAGATTGAGGGCGCGACATCTCCGGTTCCCGATCGGGCCCGCCGCGCGCGATGCGTGGCTTGAGAACGCGCTCTCCGCACTCGCGGCCGTCGACGCGCGATTCGGCCTGGACACGGACATCACGGTCACGATGCGCGACTACTTCGTGCAGGCGTCTGCATTCATGATGAACCGGTCCAGCGACGCCGGGTGATCACGCAACTACTCGCCGTCGCGCGGCGACGCTGCGGCCTCGCAGTACGCCTCCACCCTGTAGCCAGATCGGGGGAACTGCAGCAGCACCTTGTTCGCGAGGCCGCGGTTCGGAAAGCAGCCGATCTGCACGACATGGAGCGTGCCGCCGTCGGCCGTCTGGCGCGGAACGATGCGCGGACACTCGAGATCGAGAGAGGTGCAGCGAATGCGGAGATCCGACGCGACCTTGTTCGCGCGCTCCACGGAGGAGAACACGCCAACCTGCACGGCGAACCTCGGTGCGGTCGCAGTCGGCGTCGGAGTGGTGGACGCGGACGATGCGGGCGAGTTACGCCGCGCAGCGATGTTGTTGACGGGTGGGTCCAGCGCCGGCTTGTCATCGATCGTGACGACGCGGCGGTCGGATGCCGCCGGCTCCACCATTCCGTCCGAGCGCTCCCGGAGCGCGGGGACGGTCGTGCTCCCCACGGCGCCCTCGCCGTTCGCCGCACGCGCCCGATCCGCGAGCACGCCGAGACCCGCGGCATCGAAGCATCGGGCCGCGTACGAGTTCGCGCGCCGCGCCTCCGCACCGTCCAGCAGTTCCCCTGCGCGTCGATACGCGTGTCCTGCCGCGTCGAACCGCTTCCGGTCGATCTCAAGGCTTCCCAGCGTGATGTTCGCCTGTGACGCGATGAACCGATCGGTCGACTGCGCCGCGTGACGCAGCGGTGCGGCCGCCACCTCGAGCATCGCGGCCTTGTAGAGGGCGATACCTTCGAGATAGCGCGCAGCATCGCGCTCGACCCCGGTACTCCGATCGCCTACGAGGCGGGCGAGGGCAGCGGCCCGGGGATAGTCCTTCGCGTTGAACGCCCCGGCCGCCTCGCCAAGGGATCGGCCCGTCGTCTGCGCCTCTACCCGCGCCACGAACGCGACCATGACACACCAGAGCAGGCAGATGATCGCATGCGAGAGGAGAGAGCGGGGCATTCGGTTAGTCTAGGGCGATCTCCTCGGCCCGTGGTCCATCAACAGCCGTTCCGGAAGCCCCGTATGCAACTTCTCTCCGCCATCCGCCGCCACCTGCTCCTACGCCCGTTCCGTCCGGTCGTCGTGGACGATTTCCGCACCTGGCGCGGCGTGGATCTGATGGTCGCCTCGTGGCACATCGCCCGCGCGATCGAACGGCAGAGCGATGCGAGTCGCATCGGCGTGATGCTCCCCACCTCGGGCCTCTTCCCGGCGGCGGCGATCGCGGCGTGGTCTCTCGGACGCACGCTGGTTCCGCTGAACTACCTGCTCTCGAGGAGCGATCTCGAGTATGTCGCGCGCGATTCGGAACTCGACGCGTTGGTGACCGTCGGCCCGATGCTCGACATGATCGGCGGCTCGATCCCCGGCCTCGCGGACATCCGACTCGACCGGATGAAGTTCACGGGTCTTCCGCCCGTGCGCATGACCAATCCGTTGCGACGCGACGATGTCGCGGTGGTGCTGTACACATCGGGCACCAGTGGCCGTCCGAAGGGCGTCATGCTCAGCTGCGGCAACCTGAGCGCGAACGCGCGGCAGTGCCAGGAATGGGTCGACTTCGGGCCGCGCGACCGGATCCTCGGCGTGCTACCGCAGTTCCACAGCTTCGGCCTGACCGTCCTGACGCTGCTTCCACTCGCGACCGGTGCGAGTGCCGTCTACACCGCGCGCTTCGTTCCGCGGAAGCTCGTCGAGCTCGCGAAGGCACATCGTCCGACGGCGCTGGTCGCGATCCCTTCCATGTACAACGCGCTGCGCCTCCTCCGCGACGCGGAGCGCGACTCGTTCGGTTCGCTCCGCTTCGCGGTGTCGGGCGGCGAGCCGCTTCCCGAGGCGGTGTTCGAAGGCTTCCGCGACAAGTTCGGCATCGAGATCAACGAGGGGTACGGCCTGACCGAGACCGCTCCCGTCACCAACTGGTGCCGTCCGAGCGAGCAGCGGCGCAAGTGCGTCGGAAGGGCGCTGCCCGGCATCGATCAGCGCATCGTCGGCCCCGACGGCCAGGTGCTCGGCCCGAACCAGGACGGCGAGGTGAGGCTCCGCGGGCCCAATGTCATGCTCGGCTACCTGAACCTTCCCGAAGAGACCGCGGCCGTCTTCGATGAGCACGGCTACTTCAAGACCGGCGATATGGGGCGGCTCGATGAGTCGGGCATGCTGTCGATCACCGGTCGCATCAAGGAGATGCTCATCATCGGAGGGGAGAACGTCTTTCCTCGGGAGATCGAGGAAGTGCTCAACCGCCACTCGTCCGTGAAGGATTCGGCCGTGATCGGCATGCCCGACGGCATGCGCGGAGAGGTGGCACTCGCGTTCGTCGAACTCAAGGAGAACGAGTCGTTCGACGAGGCGGCGCTGCGGAGCTGGTGTCGCGAGCACATCGCCGGATTCAAGGTGCCGCGCGAGATCCGGCTCGTGCGCGAGTTGCCGCGGAATCCGACGGGCAAGATCATGCGGCGCAAGCTCAGCCCCGACACGCCGTCCGAGACGCAGGCCTAGAACCGGACTCCGAAACCGACTCCGCGCGAGCGCGGTCGATGCGTGCGAGCGGATCGCGCACGCCGCTAGGGACACGCACCCCACGAGTTCAGGAGCGCCGCGAGGTCGAGCGCATCGGTCGTTCCATTGCCGTCGATGTCGCCGCCTGCGCCTCCCCATCCGTTCAGGAGAAGCGTGATGTCCGGTGCGCCCACAGTGCCATTCCCGTCGAGATCCGCCGGGCACTGCGGGCACTCCGCCGACTCGAAGTCCGCGATCCGAAAGACACCTTCTCCCATCACCGCGGTGCGCGAGCCGACGCGGATGTAGTACCTGGTGCCGCAGGAGACATCGAGCGTCACGCGACTCGCTCCGGCGCCACCACAGATGGTTCCGTCGTCATTGCAGGCGATCTCAGAGAGTTTGCCGCATGCGCCCTCGTAGATCGCAAGCGAGGTGTCGAACCAGGTGCCGCAAGTCGAGAAGTCGACGAGTCCCGTCCGATCCGAGTCGTAGACGAACCAGACATCGTTCAGGAAGGTGGCTCCGCAGGTCGCCGGTTGCGCGCCGTCGAGTGAAGCCCTTGCGGGGTTGAACGCGTACTCGCCGAACTCCACGGGCGCCGCGCTGGCGCAGGACTCGTTGACGGGTGGATCGATGGAGCATGTGGCGACGGCCGTGGCAACGCAGTCTCCGTCCCACGAAGCGTCGCAGCAGAAGGGGTCCGCGGCGCAGATAACGGAGCAGCAGGAAGGCTCGTTGCATCCCCCCTCGGAGTGTGGAATGAAGCAGCTCGGACCCGTCGGCGCGCATGGATCGCACGCTTGCGTGCTGGTCATGACCTTGATGCCGTACAGGTTTCCGAAGGTGCAGGGGATGTCACCGCCGCCGATCTCGGGGAAGGTCCCGCCCGCGATCACGATGCGATACACGCCGGGCGGTACGCAGGTCGGCTCGGAGATCGTGTCGACGCACAGTGCGCTCGAGAGCTGCAGGACCGCCGAGGAAAGCGGTGCGCACGCGCTGTCGGGCATCATGGCCATCCATGCGCCTGGGCTCGAGACGAAGCCGACGGTGATCCTCACGAGGCCATCGCCATCGGTGTCCTCGAGGGCGATGGTGTAGGTATCGACATCCGGACCATTCATCGAGTTCGGCGGACGACCAAGACTTCCCGCCTTCTGGAGGTTCGGCGTCAGCGTCTCCGGCACGCCGCCGGACTCGCTGCCGTAGCACGGGTCGTTGAGACGGACATCGCAGCCCTCGATCTCGAG
>JBEAQW010000097.1:0-5467 GCA_041163725.1 Planctomycetota bacterium | reverse complement strand
GCTTGCCCTCGTGCTCTGCGCGTCGGGCGCCTCGGCGGAGTTCGTGTACGACGGCTCCGATGGTGGCTCGGGCGGTGCATCGGGCCAGTCGTCGAACTCGTCTTCGCCGGGTTCGTGGGAGCGCAACGACGCATCGGGCTTCGTGCGCTGGCCGCAGCCGATGGGAGGCGCGCAGGGTTGGAGCTTCGAGTTCGATCAGGCCGCCTGGAGCGCGCACCCGTCGCAGGGGTTGCTCGGCACGGTGCTCGTACCCGTTCGGCCCCGCGAATGGCAGGCGTTCGGGGCTTCGGGGCCGGTGCTCGTCGATGGCATGTTGATCGAGGCATACGACCTCAACGCGTCGCTCTGGTGGAACGGAGCGGTCGGAATGGTCTCGAGCGCGCGGGTCGTCGACGATCGGACGGCGATCGGTCCGCAGGCGCTGCTCGGCGACCTGTGCGCTGCATGGCGGATCTCGCAGCAGGAGTCGGGGGCGCTTGAAGTGCTCGCGGGTGCGCGCGTCGCGGCCGTTGCGCGCGGTGCCGGCGCGACGGCCGACGGAGGCTCGTCGGTGGGCGGATCGCTCGTCGGTGATGCGGAGTCGGCTGCGATTCCGATCGTGGGTGTCCGCATGCGGTCGACGCTTGCGCGGGGCGTGCGCGTGGCGCTTCGCGCGGAGGTCGGCGCGAGTGGCGCAGCCGCCGATTCCACGGCGGGGATCGGGGCGCGCCGCGCGGGGGTCGATCCCGAGTTCGGCTTCGGCGCGGGACTCGAACTCGATCTCGGGCGCGATTGGACCATGTCGCTCGAGGCTCGGTGGCGCTCGCTTGATCGCGCGCTCATCGAACGGATCGGAAGCGGCCCGGGTGCGGGCGGCCGCTCGGACGAGGGCGCACTCTGGATCGGCTTGTCGAAGTCGTTCTGAAGCCGATGGCGTGTCCGATGTCGCCGGTCGCCGATCGGCGCGATGGCGGCGCGGTCCCCAGCGTCTAGGATGGGCGCCATGACCTCGAGGTCCGTGGCACTCGCACTCCTCTGTGGCGTCTTCGTCGCGCTGGCCGGTGTGGCGGCGCGTGGCGTGCATGGCGGACGGCCGCGCGATGCGGCGGCGCCGGGATTCGATGCGGTGATCCGCCCGATTCTCTCCGAGAACTGCTTCCAGTGTCACGGCGTCGATCAGGCGAAGCGTGCGGCGGACCTGCGGCTCGATGAGCGCGAGTCGGCGATCGCGCACGGCGCGCTCGTGCCATTCGGCGTCGCTCGAAGCGAACTCATTCGGCGTATCCGATCCGAGGATCCGCGCACGCGGATGCCGCCTCCGGATTCCCATCGCTCGCTCGATGAATCGCAGAAGCGCGCGCTCGAGCGTTGGATCGCCTCGGGCGCGGAGTACGAACCGCACTGGGCGTTCGTCGTGCCGCGCGCGGTCGAGATGGGCGAAGGGGAGAACCCGATCGACGCGATCGTCGCGACTCGCCTTGGCGAGCATGGATGCACGCTCGCGCCCGAGGCCGATCGGCGCACGCTCCTGCGTCGTGCGTCGCTCGATCTCATCGGACTGCCTCCGACACCGGAGGAACTCGCGGCGTTCGAGGCCGATGCATCACCCGACGCGTGGTCGCGGGTCGTGGAGCGGCTGCTGGCAAGCCCCCATTACGGCGAGCGCATGGCGTTGCCATGGCTCGACGCGGCTCGCTACGCCGACTCGAACGGATTCCAGCAGGATGGCGACACCTTCCAATGGGTCTGGCGCGACTGGCTCGTCGGGCAGCTCAACCGCGACACGCCCTATGACCGGCTCTCGACGCTGATGCTTGCGGGTGACCTGCTCCCCGACGCGGACGACGAGTCGCGGCTCGCCACCGCGTTCCTTCGCAACCACCTGCTGAACGGCGAGGGAGGCGCGATTCCCGAGGAGAACCGCTGGGTCTCGATGTTCGATCGCGTGGACGCGACGGCGACGACCTGGCTCGGGCTCACCATGTCGTGCGCGCAGTGCCACGACCACAAGTTCGATCCGATCACCCAGCGCGACTACTACGCGCTGCTCGACGGCTTCAACCGCGTTCCCGAGACGGGCATCGTCGCGGGTGCGGCGAGCAGGTTCCGCATCGCGGCGCCCGCGCAGGACGCTCCGAGCGATGCGCAGCGTGCGCGTCGCGCGGAGCTCGAGGCGGCGCTTGCGGGGATTCCCGAGGACGAAGCGCGAAAGGCCGAGCGTGACGCGGCCCGTGGCGCGCTCGACCGCTTCCTCGCCGACGAGTGGCCGCGCGTGATGGTCATGAGCGACGCGCAGCCGCGCGAGACGCCGATACTCGTCCGAGGCGACTACCTGTCGCCCGGCGAGACCATCGCCTTCGCGACGCCCGCGTTCCTTCCGCCGCGCGCCGCCGATGCGCCTGCGAACCGGCTTGGACTCGCGCGGTGGTTGTTCGCGCCGGAGAATCCTCTCGTGGCACGGGTCGCGGTCAATCGGGCCTGGCAGACCTTCTTCGGCGAGGGCATCGTGCGCACGCCCGAGGACTTCGGCGTGCAGGGCGACCGGCCCGTGCTGCGCGAACTGCTCGACACGCTCGCGGTCCGGCTGCGCGACGATGGCTGGAGCATGAAGGCGCTGCACCGCACGATCGTCACGAGCCGCGTCTACCGGCAGTCGAGCGCGTTGCGACAGGAGCTCGCAGCGGTGGATCCCGACAACCGGCTGCTGGGCCGATTTCCGCGGCACCGGCTTCCGTCGATGCTGATACGGGATCTCGCGCTGGCGTCGAGCGGGCTGCTCGACGCGCGCGTCGGTGGAGCGCCGGTCTATCCCTACCAGCCACCGCGCGTGTGGGAGTCGCTTGCGATCACGAAGGAGCGCGACTTCGCGTATCCGGCGTCGCATGGTGCGGACCTCTATCGGCGCAGCCTCTACACCTTCTGGCGCCGCACCATCGCGCCGGCCAACATGTTCGATGTCTCGCAGCGCCAGTCGTGCCGCGTGCGCGTGGCGTTGACGAACTCGCCGCTGCACGCGCTCGTGACGCTGAACGATCCGACCTTCGTCGAGGCGGCGCGCGCGCTGGCCGCCGCGGTGATGTCGGAGCACGGACTGCGCGATGAGCGGCTGTCGGCCGCATTCGAGCGCGTCGTCGGCCGGTGGCCGCGGCCGGACGAGACGGCCATCCTCGCGCGCATGTGGGAATCGCAGTACCGCCGCTACGAGGGCGATCCCGGGGCGGCGGAGTCCGTGCTGGCCGTGGGCGAATCGCCGCGGCCGCCGGGCCTCGATCCGGCCGAGCACGCGGCGACGACGGTGACCTGCCTCGCCATCCTCAACCTCGACGAGGCGATCACCCGTGAGTAGTCCTTCGCGCCCCCTCACACGCCGCGACTTCCTTCGCACCTCGCTGCACGGGATCGGCGGCGTCGCGCTCGCCTCCGCGTTCGCGCGCGATGGCTTCGCGCTCCCCGGCGGTGTCCCGATCGTGCCGCACTTTCCCGTGCGTGCGAAGCGCATCATCTGTCTGTGGCAGGGCGGTGGTCCGTCGCATGTCGATCTCCTCGATCCGAAGCCGGCGTTGGCGGTGCACCAGGGCGCCGACATCCCCGCGAGCGTGCGGGGCGCCACGCGCCTGTCCACCATGTCGTCCGGATACGCGAAATGGCCCGCGCTCCCGGCGATCCGGCCGTTCCGACGATGCGGCGAGTCGGGCATCGAGATCAGCGAGCTGCTGCCGCACATCGGAGGCATCGCCGACGAACTGTGCGTGGTCCGCTCGATGCACACCGAGGCGGTGAACCATTCGCCGGGCGTGACCTTCTTCATGACCGGTTCGCAGCAGCCCGGTCGACCCGCGATGGGCGCGTGGCTCGCCTATGGGCTCGGGAACGAATGCGACGATCTCCCGGGCTTCGTGGTCATGACCTCGTCCGATCGCGAGAAGTCGTGCGGGCAGCTCTTCTACGAGCACTACTGGTCGAACGGGTTTCTTCCCGGAAGGCACCAGGGCGTGCGCTTCCGCAGCGAGGGCGATCCGGTTCCGTACCTCGGGAATCCCGAGGGCGTGACGCGCGAGGCGAGGCGGGAGCTGCTCGACGGGCTGGCCGAGCTGAACCGTGCGCGCGCGGCGGTCGAAGGCGCCGATGCGCCCGCCATCGAGACGCGCATCGCGCAGTACGAGCTGGCGTTCCGCATGCAGGCGAGCGTGCCCGATCTCCTCGACTTCGCGGACGAGCCGAAGTCGGTGCTCGAGATGTACGGCCCCGATGCGCTCGTGCCCGGGACCTTTGCGAACAACTGCCTGATCGCGCGTCGCCTCTCCGAGCGCGGCGTGCGCTTCGTGCAGCTCATGCACTCGGGGTGGGATCAGCACAACAACCTGTTCCATCATCTCGAGAAGCAGTGCCGCGACACGGACCAGCCGAGCGCCGCGCTCGTGCGCGACCTGAAGCAGCGCGGACTCCTCGACGAGACGCTCGTGATCTGGGGCGGTGAGTTCGGCCGGACGCCGTTCGGGCAGGGGCCTTCGGACAAGCCGACCGGACGCGATCACTTCGGACGCGCGTACTCGATGTGGATGGCGGGTGGCGGCGTACGCGCGGGGCATGTGCATGGCGCGACGGACGACTTCGGTTGGAACATCGCGCGCGACCCCGTGCATGTCCACGACATGCAGGCGACGATCCTCCGTCTCTGCGGCATCGATCACGAGCGGCTGACCTATCGCCACCAGGGTCGGCAGTTCCGCCTGACCGATGTCCACGGCAGGGTTGTCGACGGACTGCTCGGCTGACCCGTGCGAGTGCAGTCGCGATCCAAAGGGCGGCGGCGCGGCCGGGTGCGCAACACACGGTCGGCGGCCGCGGCCGCTTCCTTCGCAAGGCTTCGCGCGTTGATCGCGTGACAAATCGCTACCGTGGAGACATGTCCGATCCGTCCGTGCGCGCATCCGCCGAGATGAGGGCCCATCGCGGGGCTTCCACGCCCCGAGGAACGGGGCGTCCCACTCCGCTCCATTCCGCGCTCGCCTGCGCGGGATGGATCCTCCTCTCGATGGCCGCGGGGTTGGCGGCTCTTCTCTGGCCGGTGGACGCGTGGTACGCGACCATCGCGAAGCCCTCGTGGAACCCGCCCAACTGGTTGTTCGGTCCCGTGTGGACCACGCTCTACATCCTGATCGGTGTCGCGGCGTGGCGCGTCTGGCGCACTGGTGCGTTCCGGCGCGATCGCGTCGCGCTCGCGGTCTTTCTCGCCCAGTGGGCGATGAACTTCGCGTGGAGCGGCTTCTTCTTCGGCCTGAGGAGTCCTGGTCTCGCCGCGATCGAGATCATCTGCCTGCTCTGCCTGATCGCGTTCACGATGAGGCGCTTCGCGCGACACGACCGGGCGTCGGCGGTGCTGCTCGTGCCGTACATCGCATGGGTCGCGTTCGCCACGGCGCTCAATCTCGCGCTGTGGTGGATGAACCGCGGTTGACGGGCGAACCGCGACCGCGTCTCAGCGCAC
>JBEAQW010000096.1:0-13752 GCA_041163725.1 Planctomycetota bacterium | reverse complement strand
GACGCGTGGGCGGCGCGCACCAGTCTTGCGCTCCGCGGAGGTTCGCGGGAGGCGCTCGCCGAGATCTACGACCGCTGCGCCGCGCGCCTCGCCCGCGACCTCGCGCGGCGCACCCGTCGTGACGACGCCTTCGTCCTCGACTGCCTGCAGGAGATGTTCATGCGACTCGCCACCCACCCACCGCTCGTCGAGAGCGAAGCCGCGCTCCTCGCCTGGATGCGGTTGACGGCGCTCAATGTCGCGCGGAACGCGATCGTGTCGGAGGCGCGGCGCACGCGCCGCGAGGCCGCGCGCACGGAAGCGGAACCGGACCACCGCGACGACGGCGCGCCCGACGACGAGCTCGTCGCGCGTCTCGCGGCGATCGACGCCGTCATCGGAGAGGACGAGCGGACGCTGCTCGACCTGCGCTTTCGCCGCGGACTCGCCGTCGCCGCGATCGCCCGCAGCCTGGGGACGGGCACGCGCCGCATCGAGAGCGCGCTTCGTCGCGCGCTCGCGAGGGCGCGTGAACTGGCGGGCCGCGACGCCGGTCTATCCGACGGAGGAGGATCATGACGAACCCGCCCATCGGTGACGGCGACCCCGCGGTCGCGAACGACGCCTTCGACGAGGCGATCCTCGCTTGGCCGACGATGCGACCGACGAGCGTCGGCGACCGCACGACCGCGCGCCGCGCGCCATCGCAGCCCCACGCCCGTGCGATCGACTTCGCCGCGATCGCGACTCGCGCGAAGCCGATCGATGCACGACGCGTCGGAACGCCCGTCGCGCGCACCATCGACGCCCGAACGATCGGACCGCGCGCGAGCCGCACCGCCCTGCTCACGCTCGAACGGATCGACGACCGCGCCGCCGAAGCCGAGTTCGAAGCCGCGGGCACCTGCGTGCGCATCGTGCGGATCGACGGACGCGCCCGCGCGCTCGGATGCGGCTGATCGGCGCGTCGTCAGAGCCGGTCGGGCAGCACGAGCTGTCGCCCGAACGACGGCGGGGCGTGATGCGGCGTCAGCATGAAGAGGACGGGAAGCCCGTCGGGCGCGTCGGCTGGAAGCGGCCCGAAGCCGTCGGTGCAGACGACGAGCGCCGAGATCCGCTCGTCTCGTTGCATCGCCTCCTCGGTCCAGATGAACGGCAGGCGCAGGTCCGTGCCGCCTCGACCGCACATGCGCATCACCTGCGTCGAGCCCATCGGCACGCGCGGTTCCTCGAAGGGCGAGAACTCCGCGACCGCCTGGATCGACGCGTCGAACTGCAGCACCACCAGGTCGCACGCGCCCGTCCTCCGCAGCGCATCGATCTCGCCGAGCACCTGCGCGAGATCCGCGTCGCTCATCGACCCCGAGGTGTCGATGGCGACGACGACGCGGCCGCCCTCGACGGGAACCGTTCCGGGAAGGATGATGCCGCGCCAGAGGTGCTTGCGGTTGGGCCGTGCGAACGAGTGGATGCGGTCGACCGGATCGCGGAGAAAGCACGCGAGCTCGCTGCGCCAGGGGATGACCGTCCGCTCGCCCGCCGCGACTTCCGACGACACGGCGCCCGCGCCGTTGCCCGCGGCGCGGATCGCCTTCGTGGCCTCGTGCCGAAACCCGGCCTGCAGCGTGCCCATGTCGACGGCCGAGAGCGTCTCGGAGTCCGCGGCTGCGCGCAGGAAGGCGTCGCGCTCCGCATGCTCCGCCTCGTCCGCGTGCGGCGCGGACGTCGGCGACAGAAAGGCGTCGGTCGACTCGCGGGGCGGTGCGGGGGCCGACTCGGGAGCCGGCGCGTGGCCCGCGGCGCGAAGCCGCTCCTGATACAGGAGCTCGTCGTAGATCTCCTCGGCCGAGCGTCCCGCGGGCCTCTTCTCGCCGAACGCGACCCTAGGCGGCTCGATCTCGCCGAGCGCGCCGAGAAGCTCGTCGACCGCGATATCGCACGCGGCCGTCCAGATCGGCCACGCCCGCGCGCCGCCGCGCCCGGGATGATCGAGCAGCACGTGCGCCAGCGCGTGCAGCACGAGGACGCGCACCTTGGGGCGCAGCAGCGCCGCCACCAGGTCGTGGCGAAAGACGATCCGCTTCCCGTCGGTGACGACGGCGTGCCGGATCGCTGGATCCCAGGTCCCGCGGAGCGGCAGCTGCAGAAGCGCGCTCGCGAAGTAGGGATGGTCGAGCAGGATGTCGATGCGCGCCTTCTCGAGGCGGTCGAGGGCGATCTCCTCGATCTCGGCGCGATCGACGGGCGTGCCGGCCGCCGGCGCCGATGCGCCGACGATGCACCGCCCGGGTTCCGTCGCGAATCGCGGACCGTTCATGCGAACGCCTCCTTGTGCCGCGCGACGAACGCCTTGAACTCGGCGTTCCGGACGAAGAGCGGGAACTGGCGCAGCACGTCCTTCGCAAGCAGCACGCCGAACTCGACAGGCAGCCGCTTGAGGAGCTTCGCCGCGACCCCGCGAAGCCGCTCCTCGCGCGCGCCGTTCGCGAGCAGGCTGACGATCACGTACAGGCTCGAGGCCTTCGTCGGCAGCGGCCGACCCTCGGGATCGGCGCAGATCGCCGCGACCTCCTCGGCCGCGATCGACGACCCGCGGAAGGTCGCGAACTCGATCGCCGCCGCCTTCCCGACCGCGCCCGCGATCGCGTCGTCGAGATGCGGCGCGCCGTCGAACGCACCGACGATGTCGCCGACCATCTCCCAGGAGCGCGGCGTCGGGAATCCGCGCGACTTCGGATCGGGCCTGTGCAGGAGTTCGCGGCGCAGGCTGAGGAACGCGACGACCGTCGGATCGAGGCCGCGACCAACCGCCCACCGCCTCCAGTCCTCGAACGCGGGCTCGAACTCGAGATGCACGAATCGGTTCGAGAGCGCGTCGGGCATGCGGTGCACGACCGACCGGTCCTCCTCGCGATTGCCCGCGGCGACGATGCGCCAGCCGTCGGGCAGCGTGTACTCGCCGACCTTCCGGTCGAGGACGAGCTGGTAGAGGCTCGCCTGCACGATCGGCGGCGCGGCGTTGAGCTCGTCGAAGAAGAGGATGCCGGGCGTCGCGTCGGCGCGCGGCAGGAACGACGGCGCGAACCACTCGGCACGGTCGCCGACCACCGCGGGAATGCCGCGGAGATCGGTCGGATCGAGGAGCGGTGCGCGGATGTCGACGACGGGCAGGCCGCGCTCGGCGGCGAGCTGCGCGACGACGGCGGACTTGCCGACCCCGGGCGGTCCCCAGATGAACGCGGGCCAGGGTGTCTTCCAGAGGTTGTCGAGGGTCTGTCGGATCTGCGAGGGCGTCATGGTTCGGTGCTCCGTCGAGAGTCGCCGCGCGCGGCGGCGATCGGTTGGCGTGAAGGAACGGTTGCGGGTGGTCAGCAGAGGGCGCGGAAGTCGTCGCGACGGCGAAGCCAGATCGCGTCGGCGAGCGAGCCCGTCCAGGTGCGCGCCGCGCAGAGCGCGAAGAGGTCGGGATCGGGAACGCGCACGAACCCGCGCGGAAGGGGCGCTCCGTTCGGATAGTTGGGATGGGCTGCGACGCGGTCGTCGCCCCTCAGGTAGGACCATCCGGACGGCAGGACGCTCGCGATGGTCGGCGTCGGGATCTCGTCCCTGCGGTCCCGTTGCACGAGGAGGACGAGCGTGCGCGCCGCTCCAAGATGCGCGAGGAGCATCGCCTCGCCGAAGCTCGACGGACTGGGAGCGATCTCGACGGCAAGGTGATGTTCGCCCTCGAAGCAGGTGGGCGGTTCGGTTCGCCAGATCGAAACGGGGTCCGCGGCATGCCCGGCTCCGAGCCACCGTGGCCGCAGCTCGGGAGGGAGCTCGCGGATCCGGCGTGCGCCGCACAGGGCCGGCTCGAGCCGGTCGCGCGTCGCGATGCGCACGGTCGCCCGCGCGCCTGCGCCCGGGATCTCGTGCGCGAGTGCGATGAACATCTCGCCTCGGACGAAGTGGACCAGCGCCTTCGCCGCACGCTCGGCCGGACCAGGCCGTTTCGACAGGATCGCCCGAAGGCGCGCCATGATCGGCACCGCCGAGTTCCCCCTCGAGGCTTCGTCGAGCACGGCGCGCGAGGTGTCGTCCCCGTGTGCGCGGACCGCGTCCCGCGCCGCCACGAGGACAGGCGCGACCTCCTCGCCCACCGCCTCGGCATGCGCGAGCAGCGACGCGTCGATCCATGCGTCGGGAGGCGCGTCCGAATAGGGCGAGACGACTCGCCCGTACCTCTCCTCGTGCAACGTGAAGAACGGCATATCACGGTCGCTCAGCATCTCAGGCGACCTCCCGTCCACGCCGGCCGTCCGCGAGATCCGTCGATGGATCGGCGCGATCGTCCACGCTCGCGAAGTGCCGCGGGTGCAGCGGGTGGTGCTCGAAGGACGCACGCACGCACCCCCCCTGCCACACGCCGACCATCTCCGCGATGACGGCGAGCGACCGGACGGTCTTGCCGCCGAATGCAGGGATCGAGCGCATGTCCCGACCCACGACCGCCGTCACGTCGAAGCGAGGCTCCAGGCGACCGGTGAGCGTGCGCATCACGACCGGCGCGTCGAGCGACGGTCCGATCTCGAGCGAGAGGATCGCGTCGGGCGGATACCGGTGGCGGAACGACGGCACGCTGTTCGCGAAGCTGAGGAACGCGCCCGCGAGACCCCCCGACTCGAGCCGCAGGAGGAGCGACGGATCGATCTCGACACGGCCATCGTGGACGATCGCGCGCGCGACACTGTCGAATCCCGGCACGATGCAGCCCTCGTGATCGACGAGCTGCACGCCTCCCGATGCGGTCTTCGCCCGGCTGCGGATGAGCCGTGGGATCGAGAGGCCGATGCTTCGCTCGTCGACCTGCCACGCGCACTCGCCGTGATAGAGCCGCCGATTGATGCCACCCCACCGCGAGACTTGCGTGACCGTCTCGAAGAGCGATCCCGGCAGTCGGAAGACCGCGGCGCGGGACCATGCCTGCTCCCGACCCGTCGGAAGGACCGCCCGCTCGACGCGCGGCCGCGCGCCGATGCGGAAGCGGCGCACGGGCGCATCGCGGTGGCGCGGCGGCGAGAGGAAGTCGTAGAGCGGCACGACGCCGAGGCTCTTGGCGCGATTCGGGTGCAGGCACAGCGACGACGCGACGAGCAGCGCGACGACGCGCTCGGCGAACGGCACCGTCGCGAAGTCGCCGTCGCTCGCCTCGATGTCGCACCGGTCGACGTATTCCCGGGGCCACAGCGACTCGGCGGCCGCATCGCGAACCCGCTCGTCGACGGCGAAGCGCGCGAGCTGGAACGCCGTCGCCGGATCGACGCGGACGCATGGCTCGGCGACCGTGGCGCGGGCGAGGGGCGATCGGGTTCGCGCATCGGCCGGACGCACGACCACCGGCATGGAAGGAGAGACGGACATTCTGCACGCTCCTGCGCCCGTTCGGGCGCGTGACGCGCATCCCTGCGACGCGCGCGCCGCCCGATCGGACAGCGTGCGCGCATCGCGCTCGCGAGGTTGGCGACGCGTTTCCCGCGCGTCGCCCGCATCGTTTCGGCACCGTGCCCCGCGGCCGGTTGCCGGAGCGCGCGCCGCATGAAGCGCGGCGCGCGCGTCGCTCGGGATGCAGTTCCAGCTGTCGCGAGGAGGGCGGCCGGCGCACCATGCGAACGGAGATCCGTCCTCATCGCATCGGCATCGAGAGCGTGAACGTCGAGTCCAGGACGCACCTGAGTCCAGGCACCTGGAAGGCCGTCCGCCGAGAGCCTCGCGAGACGCGGGGCGGCTTGGGCCGGGATCCTCGATTGTGCCGAAACCGCTTGTTTTCAAGCGCTTTCGACCGCATCGTTCTGGCACCGCGGTCGGATCAGGACTCGGTTGCCGAGCGGAAGAACTCCGCTGCTCTGGATGCTGACGGGGCGAAGTATAGCAAAGGATCCTTCCGTTGCCAGACGATTGCGCGCGCTTTCCCGCACTTCATCGCGACCCGTCCGCGACCACCGTCAGATGTCGGCGATGCGCTCCCAGGTCGTGCCCTGCGGACCGTCCTTGATGCGCACGCCCATCCCCGCGAGCTGGTCGCGCACGCGGTCGCTCTCCGCGAAGTCCTTCGCCGCGCGCGCGAGCCGACGCCGCTCGAGAAGAGCCTCGACCGACGCGGCGAAGTCGTCGTCGCCCGCGCTCGCGAGCGGCTCGTTGCGCTCGAAGACCGCGAGCACCGAGTCCATCGCGTCGAGCGCCGCGAGCTCGAGCGCCGCATCGCCCGCGGGCTCCTCGCCGATCGCGCCGTTGAGCGCCGCGATCGCGCGCGCGAGGTTCAGGTCGTCGGCGACGGCCTCCTTGAACTCGACGAGCGCGCGCTGCATCGGTCCGTCGCCCGATCCCCCCTTCCGCGCCGCGAGCGTCGCACGCGCGGCGCTCCAGCGGTCGATCATGCGCTGGCAGTCGCGGAGTCCCTGCATCGTGAAGTTCGAGTTGACGCGGTAGTGGGTCCGCACGAGCTCGAGCCGCAGCGCGGCGGGCGTGACGCCCTTCGCGAAGAGGTCGCGCGCCGAGAAGAAGTTCCCCTTGGACTTCGACATCTTCTCGCCCTCGACCTGGAGGTGCCGGGTGTGGAACCAGAAGCGGGCGAAGTGCGCGTGGCCGCTCGCACAGCAGCTCTGCGCGACCTCGCACTCGTGGTGCGGGAAGATGTTGTCCTCGCCGCCCGAGTGGAGGTCGATCTCCTCACCGAGGAGCATCTTCGCCATCGCGCTGCACTCGAGGTGCCAGCCCGGATAGCCCTCGCCCCACGGACTCGGCCATCGCATGAGGTGCGACGGGTCGGGCTTCCAGAGCATGAAGTCGGCGGGATGCCGCTTCACGGCCTGGTGCTCGGCGCTGATCCGCCCGCCCTCGCCCTCGCGGAGCTTGTCGACCGTGTTCCCCGACAGCCGTCCGTACGCGGGAAAGCTCTGCACGCTGAAGTAGACGACGCCGTCGCCCGCCACGTACGCGTGCCCGCGGTCGACGAGCCGCTCGACGAGCGCGATCATCTCGGGCACGCAGCGCGTCGGGCGCGGCATGAGCTCGGGGTGCTTGCGCTCCTCGAGCGCGACCTTGAGCCCGAGGTGGCGCGCGTCCTCGAGGAAGCGCTCCGCGTAGAACGACGCGATCGCGTACGGATCCGTCGGATCGATGTCGGCGCCCGCGGGCAGCTTCCCCGACTTCTTCGCCTCGGCGATGCGTCGCCCCGCGACCGCCATCTTGTCCTCGCCGCCGCCGTCGGCGTCCGAGTCCTCGGTCATGTGACCGACATCCGTGATGTTCATCACGTGCTTCACGCGGAAGCCCTCGAGCTCGAGCGCGCGACGCAGCACGTCGGCGTTCAGGAACGAGCGGAAGTTCCCGATGTGCGCGTCGTCGTAGACCGTCGGCCCGCACGAGTAGAAGGTCGCGGATCCGTCCGCGGCGATCGGCGTGAAGGTCTCGGTCGACTTCGTCAGCGTGTTGTGGAGGCGCATGGGTGGGTCCCGCGGCGTGGCCGCGCGGCCGAGGATAGCAGCGCGTTCAGCCGCGTCGGAACTCGCGCGGCTTCACGGCCGTCGCGGGATTGCCCATGTGGATGGTCCAGGGCTCGAGATCGCGGAACGCGACGCCTCGCGCGGCGAGGATCGCTCCCTCGCCGACGCGGACCTTGGGGCCGACGAAGGCGTCCGCGGCGATCCAGGCCTCGTCGCCGATCTCGATGGGCGGCCGGAGCAGCGGCATAGAGGGCTCCCGGCTGTCGTGCGAGCCGGCGCAGAGATGCGCGCCCTGCGACACCGTGACGTTCCGGCCGATCCGAACGGCGCCGAGGCAGTAGAGCGTCGCCCCGTCGCCGACGGAGCTGCCCGCGCCGATCTCGAGGTTCCACGGGCATTCGATCCGCACGGTGCGACGGACATTCGCCGTGCCGTGCAGGGTCGCGCCGAATCGCCGAAGCAGGAACCTCCGCCACCCGTACCAGTTGTGGAAGCTGCCGCGGAAGGCGGTCGCCTGCACGAAGCCCCACAGCACGCGGGCCACCTTCTCCCGGATGGAGTAGGGACTCCTGCGCCTCGCGCCCGTGTCCTCCGGCCCGACGCTCACGTCTGCGCGCCCTCCGCGGGTCCGAGGAAGCCGGCGTTCCGAAGAACGTCGCCGCAGGTCCCGAACCGGCGCGTCCTCAGGAGATGCTCGAGCTTGCCCGCCGTGGTGTCGAGGCCGACGTAGCACTTGAACCGGCGGTGCAGCGGCATCGCGACGCGCGGACAGTCGGGCGCGAAGTCGCGTGGATGCAGGTAGACGACCGAGGCGATGCCCCGCCGCTCCATCTGCCGGAAGCCCGCGTCGATCACGGCCTTCGGACTCAGTCGCATGTAGCCGCCCCCGGAGAAGCACACGCCTGCGCCGAAGACCCGCATCAGCGACAGCGGCAGCTCGGGAATCGCGGCCCCCGACGCGGATCGCGCGAGGTGCGGGCCGTCGCCGCACGGGTATCCGCCATGGCCGCGCATCGCGGGAAAGAGGCTCGCGTCCCACGCGAAGCCGCACTCCAGCAGGATGTCGAAGGCCCACTCGCACCCCTTGAGGATCGAGAAGCTCGGCGCGCGGTAGCCCAGCGGCCGGGTCCCGCAGGCCGACTCGATGGCGCGGATCGAGTCGAGCGTGTCGCGGCGAAACTCCTCGGGGTCCATCGAGTACACCGCCCGGTGCCAGAACGAATGCGATCCGATCTCGTGCCCGTCGTCCGCGATCCGCCTCACCAGCGCGGGGTGCCGTTCGGCGATCCAGCCGAGGATGAAGAACGTCGCGCGCACGGAGTGACTTCGGAGCACGCCGAGGATCTGCTCCGTACGCGACTCCACGAGCGACTCCATGTCGCCCCACCGCGACGGATCGTCGAGGCCGTCCACCTCGAGCATGTGGAACCAGTCCTCGATGTCGAAGGTGAGCGCGTGCAGGGGATGGCCGCTGGAGCCTGTCATCAGAGCATCCGGTGCCCGAGGGCCCGGAACCGGGCGACGTCCGCCGGCTGGGGGAACTTGAACAGCCGGGCGGAGGACATGTCGAGCGGGGTCCTCTCGGGCATTCGTCGCGTCTCCTCGATGCGCTCGAGCACCCGGATCATCAGGCGGGCCCCGGCCTGCTTCGTGCCCGAGATGACCCGGTCGAGCGAGTCCCGCTCCCGCAGCGGAAAGTCCAGGGTGTCCACCACGCCGCCCGCATCGAGCTTCGGGACCATCTCGTGCACCGTCACCGTCACCGACCGCCTGCCCTCGAGCATCTGCCAGAACGTCGGCATCATCCCGCGGTACTCGGGGATCTTGCCGGAGTGTATGTTCAGGCAGCCGATCGCCGCCATGCCCAGGAGCGGGCTCTTGAAGATCTCGGGCGCCGCCACCGACACGATGACGTCGGGTCGGCACGCCGCCACCGCCTCGAGGAACTCCGGGGAGTTCACGCTCGCCGCCTCGAGATGGGGGAAGCCCCGCCGCTTCGCCAGCCGCGACACCGAACGGCCCAGGAGACGGGCGAGCGCATATCTCGGCAGGAGCCGCACGAAGTCCAGCGGTCCGTAGAAGCGGAGGACTCGTCGCGCCGTGCGGAGAAGCGGCTCGTGGAACGCGCGCATCACCGTGACTCCGACGAGCTCGATCCCGCCGCGCGGCAGCTCGTCGAAGAAGACGTCGAAGAACTGGCGGACGTACAGCGGATCGTCCTCGGTGACGAGCAGGACGCGCAGCGGCTGCTCGCGCACGGGACCGCGCTCCTCGGCCGTCGTGTCGGCGCCAACGCTCATGCGGGCCTCCCGAGCGATCGGAGAAGCCACTCCCAGCGCTCGAGGGCGAGACCTGCTCCCCAGCGCGACTCGATGGCCTCCCGTCCCAGCGCGCCTTCGCGGAGCGCGCGGGCCGGTTCGTCCGCATAGGCGCGAAGCGCGTCCGCGAGCCCCGGCGCGTCGCCGCAGGGCACGACGGTGCCGCCGCCCGACTCGAGCACCGCGCGCGCGACCTCGCTCCGTTCGGAGGCGACGACGACCACGGGTCGCGCGGCCGCCATGATCCCGTAGACCTTGCTCGGCACCATGATGCCCTCGACGCCCGCGCCGAGGCTCGCGAGGTGCACGTCCGCCGCCGACAGCAGTTCCGAGAGCCGCTCCCTCGGCTGGTACGGCAGGTCGAGGAGCCGATCGACGCCGCGGGCACGGAGCTGGTCGACCAGCCGGCGCTTGCGCTCCCCGCCGCCGCTCAGGACGAAGAGGAAGCGCTCGTCCTCGGCGAGCGCCGCGATCGCCTCCTCGATCGTCTGCGCGTCGTGACCGAGTCCGAGGTTCCCCGAGTACATGACCACGGTGCGGTCGCCCGCCCCCCACTCGGCCCGGTACCGGTTCGCGGCCCGGTCGACGGGGTGGACCTCCCGCGAGTCGCTCCAGACGTTGATCAGCTCCACCTTCGACGGATCGGCACCCTTCGCGAGCACCAGTTCGCGCATGCAGCGGCCGAGCACGACGACGCGGTCCGCGCGCGAGAGGCAGCGCCGGTTGATCCGCTCGAAGAGGCGGGTGACCCGCGACTCGCGTCGCATCACTCCGCAGGCGACGGGCAGGTCGGGGTAGAGGTCCATCACCCAGTAGACGCAGCGCGTCCCGCGCAACGCGCGGAGTGCGAGACCGACGACCGCGATGAAGGGCGGCGTCGTGAAGCAGACCGACACGTCCTGGCGGCCGATGCTCATCGCCCGGATGAACGCGGCGACGTGGAACAGGAGGAAGTCCGCCGTCCGGGCCGCGAACGACCGCTTTCCGAAGAGGCTCGATCCGACGCGCTCGATGCGGACGCCGTCGACCGTCTCGGACGACGGCAGCGACGCTCCCCGCTCGCCGTAGAGCGAACGCGACGCGATCGCGGTCACCTCGTGGCCTCGCGCGACGAGATGCGTGGCGAGGTCCCAGCCGTGCTGCGCGGTCGCGACGACATCGGGGTGGAAGCACTGGTTGATCAGGAGGACGCGCAACTCAGCCGTCTCCCGCCGATCTCCGTGCCTCGTACCACGACACGGTGCGGGCAAGTCCGTCCTCGAGGTCCACCTGCGCGCGCCAACCGAGCAGCTGCTCCGCGCGGCTCGTGTCGAGGCATCGTCGGGGCTGTCCGTCCGGGCGGCTCGCGTCCCAGACGATCTCGCCCTCGTAGCGGCAGAGCGCCGCGATCCGGACCACGAGGTCGCGGATGGCGACCTCCGATCCGGTGCCCAGGTTGATGGGAACGGGCTCCTCGATCGACTCCGCGCAGCGGACGATGCCCTCGGCCGCGTCGTCGACGAACAGGAACTCCCTGCTGGCGCTCCCCGTGCCCCAGCACACGATGTCGGGCTGCCCACGCTCGCGCGCCTCGATGCAGCGTCGGATCAGCGCCGGGATGACGTGCGAGGTCGCGGGGTCGAAGTTGTCGTGCGGGCCGTAGAGGTTGACCGGGATGGGGCAGGCCGACGCGAGTCCGTACTGCGCCCGGTACGCCTCGAGCATCACCATCGCGGCCTTCTTGGCCACGCCGTACGGCGCGTTGGTCGACTCGGGATAGCCGTCCCAGAGATCCGACTCCCGGAACGGGACCTTCGTGTCGCGGGGGTAGGAGCACACCGTGCCCACCTGCACGAACTTGCGGATGCCCGCCTTCCGCCCCGCCTCCACGAGATGGAGCGCCATCGCCATGTTCGCGAAGAAGTAGCGCCCGGGGTTGGCCTGGTTCGCCCCGATGCCACCGACCTCGGCGGCGAGATGCAGCACGACGTCCGGCTCCATGTCGCGGTACATCCGCTCGGCGCCCTCGGCGGTCGTGAGGTCGTAGTCGGCGCGTCGCGGGACATCGATCCGCTCGACGCCACGGCGCTCGAGCGCCGCGACGACGGCCCTGCCGAGGAACCCTGCGCCACCCGTCACGACGACGCGACGGGAGGTCAGCGACGATGGAACGGGTCTCGCGGACATCGGTCTCGCAGGCACTATCGGCAATCGGCCGCCCGACGGCCACTGAATTCAATCCGTGGCGACGTCCGGCCGCGCGGAGTCACGGTGTCCGCGACCGGTCAGGCGCGAACGAGCCGCGCGCCCATCTCGCCCTCGAAGGCGCGCATCGCGTCGCGCGTGTCGACGCACAGCTTCGCGTGCTTCGCGACGACGGAGTAGTCGACGCCCGAGTGCGCGGTCGAGATGAGGATGCAGTCGTACGACGCGATCGTGGCGGCGTCCCACTTCACGCTCTGGAGCCGGAGGTCGTACTTGCGCACGGCGCGCGTCTCGGCGACGAACGGGTCGTAGTAGTCGACGTCGGCGCCGCGGTCGCGGCAGAGCTCGATGAGCTCGAACGACGGGCTCTCGCGCACGTCGTCGATGTCGGCCTTGTAGGCGAGTCCGACCACGAGGATCCGCGAGCCCTTCATGGCCTTCGTCTGGTCGTTCATCGCGGTGGCGACGCGGTCGACGACGTAGTGCGGCATCGAGGTGTTGACCTCGCCCGCGAGCTCGATGAAGCGCGTGACGCGGCCGTACTCGCGCGCCTTCCAGGTGAGGTAGAAGGGGTCGATCGGGATGCAGTGTCCGCCGAGGCCCGGGCCCGGGAAGAACGGCATGTAGCCAAACGGCTTCGTCGCCGCGGCGCGCACGACCTCCCACACGTCGATGCCCATCGCGTCGAGCACCGTCTTCATCTCGTTGACGAGCGCGATGTTGACGGCGCGGAAGATGTTCTCGAGCAGCTTGGCGCTCTCGGCGACCTCGGCCGTCGAGACGGGGACCACCGTGGCGACGCCCTTCCGGTAGACGGCCGCGGCCAGTTCGGTCGACGCGGGATCGAGGCCGCCGACGAGCTTCGGGATCGTGCTCGTCGAGTGCGACTTGCGCCCCGGGTCCTCGCGCTCGGGACTGAACGCGCCGAACACGTCGCGGCCGATCTCGAGCGAGTTCGCGCGGTCGCCCGCGGCCTTCATGATGGCGGGCATCATGTCGTCGCGCGTCGTGCGCGGGTAGGTCGTCGACTCGAGGATCACGATCTGCCCCGCGCGCAGCGTGCGGCCGATCGCCTCGGCGGTCGTGATGATGTACGAGATGTCCGGTTCCCAGTGACGGCCGAGCGGAGTCGGGACGCAGACGATGATCACGTCGGCCTCGCCGAGCCGGCCGAAGTCGGTGGTGGCCTCGAAGCGGGCGCTGTCGCGCAGCGTCGTGACCAGGTCGTCGCCGAGGTGCTGGAGGTAGTTCTGACCCGCGGCGATCGCGTCGATCTTCCGCTGGTCGATGTCGAAGCCGATGATCGGGAGCCCGCCCTGGTGGAGCGCGTGCGCGAGCGGCAGTCCCACGTACCCGAGGCCGATGACGCCCACCTTGGCCGTGCAGCCTTCGATCCGTGCGAGGAGGTCCTTGGCGACTGGGTTCATCTCGGCGGTCATGGTCGGTCTCTTGGAGGTGCGTGTGCGTGCTGGCGTCTTGGCGCCGAAGGGGGCGGACTGTATCGGTCGATCGACTGGTCCGAGTGAAGCGTTCGGGAAGGAATCAGCCCTGGACCGACAGCCGCGAACGCGCGCCCGCCCCCGCGTGCGGCGCCGGGACGGCGGGAAGCGCCGCGAGCCGGCTCGAGGCGCGGTTCTCCCGCGACAACTCGTCCATGCACAGCTCCCACGTCTCGCGGTCGTAGCGGAGGAGGGTCAGGACCTCGTCGAGGAGGGCGATCTCGCGCGTCGAGCTCGCCTTCACGAGGTTCGAGTACATGTAGGTGTACAGCGCGGACAGCCGCTGGCAGA
>JBEAQW010000095.1:0-4498 GCA_041163725.1 Planctomycetota bacterium | reverse complement strand
TCCGCGCCGACACGACCTTCCCCTCGCGGCGCGCGAGTTCGAGCCGATCGATGCGGCCATGCACGAGCCCCTGCTGGATCTCGCGAACGAACGGCAGCTCGGTCCGGACCTCGACCTCGGGGCCGACCGCAAGCGCGCGTCCGACGGCACCCGCGGCAACGGTCTCGAGCAGCGAGGCAGCCTCCGCGACGAGCGCGCCGCCGACAGGCTCGCCCTTCTCGATCGCGGTGCGGGCGGCGGCGGCGGCGACCACCGCCGCACGCTTGCCGTCGGTGTCGAACTCCGCCGCGGTGCGGACATCGCGGAAGCACTCATGCACGAGCACGCCGCGCAGCGCGATGTCGTCGTCGTTGAACGGCGAGAATTGCCAGAGCGATGCCGTCGCATGCGACGATGGCGGCGCGGCACTCCCCGCGGGCGCCGCGACAATCGTGAGGAGGGGGGCATCGATGCGCGGGTATGCGGCATCGTGTGCCACATCCCCCGCAACCGGGCGGCGCCTCGGCTCGGGAAGCGTGCCATACGCGAACTCCCAGAACGGCCGATCGGCCCCCGCAGACGCCGCAGCGAACGCGCTCCCGATCTCGGGCGCATCACGGAGCGTGTCGTCCCCACCGTTTGACGCCGCAGCCTGTAGCGCCCTGCGGATGAACTTCGCCGCAGTCGGCGCGTTCCCCTTCTCTTCGCCGGCCATCACGAGATGCAGCCCGAACTTCGCACGGGTCAGTGCGACATAGAGCGCGGAGATGTCGTCGAGGATCCGCCGCCGCCGCTCGTCGCGCTCAAGGAGCTGAAGCTGCGGAATCCACTCGCGCAACTCCTTACGGCCAAGCGGCGCCACGATCTCGGGCGGCGCCGCAGGATCGGTGCTCAGCATCGCCCAGCCGCTCGCCGACTTGCCCCACGCACCGTCGAGCGAGCCGACGACGACCTCGTCGAACTCGAGCCCCTTCGACTTGTGCACCGTCATCACGCGCACGCGATCGGCCGAACTCGCATCGGCCTTGTCGGTCTCGATCGCCTCGATCAAGTCGATCGGCCTCGCGACGGGAAGATCCTGGAGATCCTCGGCGATCGCGACCACGCGGGCGAGCCGCTCGGTGTCGCGATCGGAAAGCCCCTGCCGCGCGAGCGACTCGAAGAGCTCACGCACGATCGCGGCGAATCCCTCGTCCACGAGGCGTTCACGCATACGAGCCGCGAAGTCGCCCGCCACCGCGCGCGCGTCCTCGATGGACGCGTGCTCTTCAAGCGGTGCAAGGCCCGTGAACGCGGCCATCGGGCCGCGCGAGACGAGGAAATGGGCGATCCGGTCGCCCGGGCGATCGATGAGCTGCAGCATCGCCACGAGTCCGGCGACCGCCGGAGAATCGAGGAGCTGCGAACGCCCCTCGTCGCTCGCGCGCACGCCGAGCCGCTTGAGCTCGGCAATCGTGTCGGCGACCTCGACATTCGTGCGCATCAGGATGCCGATCGCGCGGAGCGGCTCCTCCCGGTGAAGACGCGCCGCAACCGCCGCCGCGCATTCGGCGCGCCCGATCACGGGCGGCTTGCCGTTGCCCCAATCGGCGCCGGCGTCCGAGTTCCCGTCTGAATCCCCGTCTGAATCCCCGTCCGAGTCCCCATCTGAGTCCCCGTCCGGGTCGGCGTCGGAATCGCGTCCGTCCTCCGCGGTCGCGCCGCATGCGTACATCGCGATGCGACCGCCGATCTCGGGGCGTGCCGACTCGTGATGGGCAAACCGCCAAGCCCGTGCCGCACGCGTGTACGCGCTCTCCGAGAGATCCGTCGGCAGGCCCTCCGCGACGAGCCAGTCGTTCAGCCCGTAAACTTCGGACTTCTGCTCCTCGGAGACCAGACCATCCAGATCGGCCTCGAGATTCCCGAAGACCCTGTTCACGAAATCCATCACGAGCGGCGACGAGCGGTAGCTCTTCGTGAGCGAGACCGCGGGTCCGAGGTGCTCCGCGTACTCGCGCGCGATCTGGTCGATGAGGCCCGGGGTACCACCTCGCCAGCCGTAGATCGACTGCTTCGGATCGCCCACGAGCAGGAATCGTCCGTCTCCGGATGTGGGGCCGGATGCGGGGCCGGATTCATGACCCGGTTCCTCGCTCGTCCGAAGCACATCCGCAAGCAGCGGTCGCATCGCAAGGTACTGCTCGACTGAAGTGTCCTGCGCCTCGTCGATGGCGAGATCGCGGATGTCGGCGCCGAGCGCCTCGCGGAGCGCGTCGGCGTCGGCCACGCGCGAATCCGCGCGCTGCGCCGCGCGCGCAACGCCGCGTCCGATGTCACTGAAGCTGAAGCGAAGCGCCTCGCGCTGCGCACGCTCGAGCGATTCATGCGCCACGGGCAGTACGCGGCGCACACCCGCCATTCGGCGGGCGAGGTCGGCCAGCAGCGCCGCGCGGACCCGCGCGCCGATGCACTCGCCGATCTCCTTGAACTCGTCGGGCACCGGCTGCTTCTGGTACGAGGTGCCGTCCCAGAGCGCGCGGAGGAAGCCGCTGACGGCAAGCTTGCGCAGGTCGTGGTCGTCAAGCAGCTGCTGCATGCTCTCCGACGCCCGAACCCAATGTCCGTTCGGCTTGCCATTCTTGTTCGTGGGGAGTTTCCCGCCGTCGGGCCGCGCGAGCGCGCGGAAACGCTCGGCAAGTTCACCGAGGCCGCGGGCCGCCGCATCGCCGTCCTCGGAACCGCCCGGCTCCGACGCGCGCACCCGGTCGACCCACTCCCACGCGCGCGCGACTGCCGCATCGCCACCGACAAGCGTCGCGCGGTACATGTCGAGCGGCGTGATCGAAGTACCACCGAGCAGACGCTCGATCGACGCCATCACCGACTGCTTGGGTACGCCCTCCTCGAGCAGTTGCACGACCTCGAACGCGTCGTCGCGCGCGAGCAGCTCCGCAGCGACCTTCGCGCGGATCTCCTCGAGCTCGCGCTCATCTCCCATCGTCCACTCGGGCGGCAGCCCCACTTCGTCGGGAAGCGCCGTGGCAACGCGATGGAAGAACCCGTCGATCGTCCCGACCTGCATGCGGTGCAGGTCGCGGCAGAGCGCCTCGAGCACCCGCAGGTACTCCTCGCGCGTCGCGTCGCCCACCACATCACGGAAGTTCGCGCGCGCATCGTCGCCCGCCTTTCCTTCCGCCGCACCCGCCGCCGCGTGTGCGAGGATGCGCGCGAGAATCTCGCCGGCCGCCTTGCGCGTGAAGGTCACCGCGAGCGCGCGCGTCGGCTCGGGCGCGCGCCCCGCGCGCAAGCTGTCGATCGACCAGCGCAGGATGCGGTTCGCAAGGGTGAAGGTCTTCCCCGAACCCGCGTTCGCGATGGCGAGCGAGCGAGGAGTCGCGTGCGGATCATTCATGGTGCGCCTCCCCCATCAGACCGTCTTCCGCCACACCCCGCGCCACATCGACCACCGCGCCCGCCTCGGGTTCGGCGCCGCGCATGCCGAGTCCCCAGATCGGCGCGAATGCATCGCCTGCGCGGACGGGCACGCGCGCGGACGGGGCGAAGTCGCCCGCCAGAATGCGGGCGACGATCGCCGCCGCAGCAGCCTCGGCCTTCTCGAGCGCTTCGTCGGGCGCGCCGAGGAACGCGAACTTGCTGTGCTCGGCGTTCGGCGCGAGGTTGATATACCCGAGGCCATCCCCACCGACGAGAAGCGGCTGGGGCAGGGATCGCAGCAGCACCCGGTAGAGCGGCAGCTGCAGGTCCTTCCACTCGCCCTTCTTCGGACCGCGACCGATGAGATGCGTCTTCGCCGGCGATTCCGGCCGCGAGGAAGTCTTGTAGTCGAGCGCGCGCACGACGCCGGTGGTTTCATGGATGTCGACGCGATCGATGCGTCCCGTCAGGAGAACGGTTTCACCCTCGACCGACGCGCCCTGCGGAAACCTCGGCGCCGCGTACGCGCCACCATCCGCATGTGCGGCGAACGACATCTCGACGGCATGCACCCGCCAGCCCGCCTTGGCCTCTTCCGCCTGCAGTCGCGCGAAGCGCGACAGCCGCCGCCGTGCCAGCTCGACCTGCACGCGTACCGATGCCAACACCGACTTCGGGAACGACGCGCGCACATGCGCGTCGAGATGCGCGTGCAGCGCGCGCTCGATCACGCCGGAGTCCTCGGTACGCGCGCCCGTGGCGATCTCCTCGCGTCCCCACGCCTCGGTCGCCGCGTGGACGAGCGTGCCGAACGCCCGCGCATCGAGTTCGGCGGCCCGCTCGTCGAGATCGCCGAGCCGCAGCCTCGGCTCGATCTGCAGCTGGAAGAGATACGGGCACTGGATGAAGGTCTTGAACGCGGTGACACGAACCGACCGAATCGTGCGCACAGCGACAGGCGGGGTGCGCGGGAAGGCGACGGGAGCGGGCGAACCGACCGCGGTCGCACGGATGGCGCCGTCGCCATGCTCGCTGAAGAGAAGCGATGCCCGCGCGGGAAGGTCGCCGACATCGGTGCGGAGCAGGAAGCGCGACGGGCGCA
>JBEAQW010000094.1:0-3993 GCA_041163725.1 Planctomycetota bacterium | reverse complement strand
CGCAGCGAGATCTCGACGAAGCAGCCGCTGTTCCAGCTTTTCGCGGCAATCGCCCTGCTCTGTCTCGTGGGGGAGTCGCTGATGATTCCCCGCCTCAACCGAGGAGGTACCGTTCCATGATGCGATCTCCCTCCGCTGCGCGCAGGGCTTCCGAATCCGCGAACCACCGCGCGCTCGCCATGGCGTGTCTTCCACCCGCCTGCGGGTGGTTTCTCCTCGTCGCGGCCGTCGCAGCAACGCCGAGCGCGGCCGCATGGCAGGACGCTGGTTCTCCAGGCGTGCCCTTCACGGAAGCGGAAGGTCTTCGCGCCACCGGTCCGTCATCTGCAGCCAGCGACACGACCGACAGCGCGGAACCACCGGCGCCGCCCGCGTGGGAGGCGTTGCTCGCTGATCGCGATGCATCGCCCGAGCGGCTCTACAACGAGGGTGTCGCGCGATTCCGCGCGTCGGAGTTCGACGCAGCCGGCACGCTCTTCGCCTCGGCCGCGGCGCGCGCGAAGGCCTCGCTCTCGAGCCGCGCGATGTACAACCGCGGGACAACCTCGCTCGCGGACGCGGTCCGTGCCATGCAGGCATCGGCGAGCCCATCTCCTCAGGGCGATGGCGCCGACGCACGGACGCAGGCGATGGAGACGCTCCAGCGTTCGCTGCGCGAGTTGAAGGACGCGGTCCGCGCCGACCCGACCGACCGCGACGCCCGCGCGAACGCGGAACTTGCGCACCGCGTGCTCAAAGAGCTTCAGCAGCAGCAGCAAGACCAGCAGCAGCAAGACCAGCAGAGTCAGGATCAGCAGAACCAGGACCAGCAGAACCAGGATCAGCAGAACCAGGATCAGCAGAATCAGGACCAGCAGAATCAGGATCAGCAGAACCAGGATCAGCAGAACCAAGAGCAGCAGAACCAAGAGCAGCAGAACCAAGAGCAGCAGAACCAAGAGCAGCAGAACCAGGACCAGCAGGAAGCCCGCAAGCCGCTTTCGAAGCAGGACATCGAGCGCCTTCTTCAGCGCATTCGCGATCGCGAGCGCGCACGCGTTCGGGAGGTCCTCGATCGGGAACGCGCACGGACGAAACCTGCGCCGAAGGACTGGTAGCGGCGAATCCGCCGATCTTTCCGGAGCCACGCGATCACGCGTGCCCCGTCGCGAGTCAACGAGAGCCATGCACCGACCGATCCGACTTCAACCACTGAACCTGCTCCTCGTGCTTTTCGTCGCACTGGGATGGACATCCGCCGGCCTCGCCCAGGAAGTCACGGTCCGTGTCGGCACACGCGAGGCGTTCGTCGATGAGCCATTCCGCATCGTCGTCAGCGTGGAGACCGCGCGCGACTTCGACGGCCCCTTCTTCGATGAAACACCTGGGCTCGAGATCACGCGATCCGGAGGCGAGCAGACCTCGACCAGCATCACCACCGTGAACGGGCGCACCGTGCAGCGCCGCACCGTCGCGATGAACTTCGAAGGCATCGCACGATCGCCGGGCTCCTACACCATCCCCGCGTTCCGTATCACGACTCCGGACGGCGACGCATCCTCGAAGCCCGTTCCGATCACGGTCCGCCCCGCGGGGCGCAACGACATGCTCGCGGTGCGCGTCACCGGCGAACCGCGCGTCCTCTATTCCGGGCAGAAGGGCACGATGCGGCTCGAGCTCCGCGTCAAGCGCTACACCGATCAGGCGCTCGGCCTGACGCTCGACGAGGCGTCGATGTGGTCGCTGATCGACACGCGCGCATCCGACTGGGGCATCTTCACTCCGGCGCTGCAGCAGCTCGCGGCGGAGAACCGCCGGCCACGCGGCGACCTCCAGATTGTCGACGGCACCGAGTGCTATGTCTTCACGATCGCACGAGAGTTCGAGCCGATCTCGACGGGAACGCCGGAGATCGGCGATGTGCGCGTCCGCATGGAGTACCCCACGAGCCTGCAGCGAAGCCGCGACTTCTTCGGTGGAAACCGGCTGGCGGTCGGCGCATCGCGGACGCTCAGCGTCGTGCCGTCGGAGATCGACCTCGAGGTCGTCGCCACACCCGAAGGCGGGCGGCCGAAGGCATGGAACGGCGCCGTGGGGAACTTCGAGCTTCTCGCGGTCGCACAGCCAACCGATGTCGCGGTCGGTGATCCGATCACGCTGACCGTCCGGATCACGGATCGTTCGGGAACCGCCGCGCTCGATGGGCTGCAGGCGCCCGACCTCGCCGCACAGGCACCGTTCAGGACGGGATTCCGCGTGCAGACTGATCTCGCGGCGGGAACGGTGGAGGGCCGCAGCAAGATCTTCGCGATCTCGATCCGCGCGCTCGACGATTCGATCACGGCGATCCCGTCGATCGAGTTTCCATACTTCGATCCGGCGCGCGGTATCTACGATGTCGCGCGCAGCGAGCCACTCCCCATCACCGTGAAGCCGAGCTCGATCGTGCGCATCGACCTGCCCGATTCCGAGGGCTCGAACGCCGTCCCAACGGGCGAACTCACGGCGATCCAAGGCGGCCTGCTGGCGAACATGGGGCCGAGCGATGCGCGCTCGCGCTCGACGGCCACGCTCCCCCTGCTCGCGCTCGCGACCGGAATCCCACTCGCGCTCCTGATCGTCCCGGCGGGGCTCCGTACGCTTCGTGCGCGCCGCTCGCCCGCCGAACGACGCTGGGCGAGCGCCTGGACCGAATTCGAAAGGCGCACGGGCGAGGATGCGGATGCCGCGTCGCTCGAGTCCGCCCTCCTCGACCTGACCGCGGCACGGATCGGGCGCTCCGCAGGTGGCTTCTCGAGGGGCGATGCCGCCGACGCGCTCTCGGGACTCGGAGTCGACGAAGCGATCCGCGAACGACTCGATCGCGCGCTGCGCGAGTGCGAGCGAGCGCGATACCTCGGGGCGACCGTCGATCGGCCGTCGATCGTCGCCGTGGCGCGCGAGGTGGTACAGGCGACGGAGGCCGTCGGTCGTCCGGGAAAGGAGGCCGCGTGAGCGACTCCCGTCTCCATCGTCCTTGGCTCAGGCACGGCGGCCGACGAGGATCGGCGCTCGCGCCGCTGCTCTCCGCCATCGTGTGTCTCGCCGTGGCAGTCGTGGCGATCTGGCCACAGCCCGCGGGAAACGAGGCGCAGCTTGCCGAGGCGGAGTCGCTGTACACGCAGGGCGTCGATCTCCTCTCGACGAACGAGGACCAGGCGCGCGAACGCTTCCAGGCGAGCGCTGCCATCCTCGCCACCGAACTCGGCACGGCCGATACGGCGGGACTCTTCTACAACCGCGCGAATGCACTGCTCCGCGCGGGCGAGGTGGGCGAGGCGATCGCCGACTTCCGCGCCGCCGAACGGCGTGCACCTGCGGATGCTCGTATCCGCGCGAATCTCGCGGAAGCGCGATCGCGCGTCATGCGCTCACTCGGCATTCCCACACCTTCGGTGCTCGATCAGGCGTCGTCACTGTGGAATTGGCTCGGCGAACGAACGCGCGTCGCGCTGGCGGCGATGTTCGCCGGCGTCGCACTGCTGCTGCTGCGGTTCGGTCCCCGAAGCGCTGCCGCCCTCCTCGGCGTCCTCTTCGTACTCGCCATCGCCAGCGTCGGCGCCGACCTCGTACGCCGCGCGGACTCACGCGCAGCCGTGCTCGTCGAACCGACCGTGCTCCGCAAGGGAAACGGCGATGGCTTCGAGCAGGTCGTCGCGGAACCGCTTCCAGCCGGCACCGAGTGCAACCTGATCGAGTCCCGCCCCGGCTGGACCGAAGTCGAGATCAGCGGCCGCACCCGCGGCTGGGTGAAGGACGCGTCGCTCATCCGCGTACGCTGAGGCGCGCAGCGCCACGACGCCACCATCTCCGCGAACGACAAACGCGTGCTCGCCGAAGGCGACCTCTCGTGGGGCCCCGCTCGCGCGCTTCGAGATTCGAAATCGAGGGTTCGAGCGCCCGGCGCTCGCGCCAGCCGACAAACGCCTGCTCGCCGAAGGCGACCTCCCGCGGGCCCCCGATCGCGCGCTTCGA